>CAZCVU010000036.1:0-11863 GCA_964501745.1 uncultured Flavobacteriales bacterium
TCGGGCACCCCTCCATCTCCGCGTAATTCACGCCCACGCGGTGGAGTGCGATCTATGGTGATATAACCCCGCTTGTCAATGTCGAACGCCACGCCAAAGCACACCACACCGCCCCCCGTACGCAAAGGCCGCGGTGAAGTGCTTCTTGCGGAAGCCAGATTGTTCTGAATACTAATATCTGAGATGGCAAAAATCAAGCGCGAGAATCGCCGCCGCAGCGCCAAATATGGGCAAAAATTGTCGCGCCCGAAGCAAACCGCCGTGCCGAGACAATTCAACGACGACGCCCACAAGCCCGAAGGCGGCGATATGGCGACCAACGGAGTCAGCAAGAGTCCGGCAGACATAGGGCATTGGCTATATGGATATCATGCCGTGCTGGCGGCCGTTCGCAATCCGCAACGCGAGAGAGACAGGTTTCTGGCGACGACGGAAACGGCGGCCAGAATTCGCCGTGACGAGCCGCGCGCCGTGCCCGAAATCGTTGACCGGCAGATCCTCGAGAAACTACTGCCCCATGGTGCGGTCCACCAGGGGATAGCGCTTGCGGTGCAGACACTGGCCCCGACGACGCTCGAACAAATACTCGCGGATGCCGCCGCCAATGCAGTAATCGTGGTACTCGACCAGGTGACCGACCCGCAGAATGTCGGTGCCGCGATGCGCAACGCCGCGGCCTTCGGCGCAACTGCCCTGATACTTACGGCGCGCCGTTCGACATCGGCGGAAGCGACGCTGGCGAAGGCGGCAAGTGGCGCCCTGGAAACGCTACCGCTTGTGCGAGTAACGAATCTCGCGCGCGCACTCGACCAAATGAAGGATGCGGGGTTCTGGTGTATCGGCCTTGCTGAAACCGCCAAAGAACGGCTTGATTCAGCGCCGCTCGATGGCCGCGTAGCGCTGATCCTGGGTGCGGAAGGCAGCGGCCTACGCCGCCTCACGCGCAAATGCTGCGATATGCTGATTGCGTTGCCAACGCGGCCGCCCATCACCTCGATCAATATCGCGGCAGCGAGCGCAGTTGCACTCTATGAAGTCGCCCGCCGACGATCCAAGCCCGCCGACTGATTGACTCGGGGCGGGTATCGAAACTGGCGCGCTGTCGCACCCTTTGCTACGGTCGATCCCATGCTTGAGCCAGCGTAGCACAATGGTAGTGCAGCGGTTTTGTAAACCGAAGGTTGGGGGTTCGACTCCCTCCGCTGGCACCGTATCCACGGCAGACTGCCGCGCCGGGGGGCTCAGCTGGAGCCAATCATGACGATTTGCATCAAGATGTGCTGCATCATGAGCCGCCTGGAGGCGCAGATGGCGGTGGCCGCCGGCGCCTCGGCCCTTGGCTTTGTTTCCAAAATGCCGAGTGGCCCCGGCGTTGTCGATGAGACACTGATCGCCGAGATCACCGCAACCGTCCCGCCTGGCATCGCGACATTTCTGCTGACGGCACAACAGGAGGTGGACGCTATCGTCGAGCAACAGCGCCGCACCGCGGTCAACACGATCCAGCTTTGCGACCGTTTGCCCGCTGGCGCCCACCAAATGCTGCGGCAGGCGCTGCCAGGTGTGTCGATTGTGCAGGTACTGCATGTGACGTCGCAGGATACGATCTTGGAAGCAACCGCCATCGCCCCCGACGTCGACGCATTGCTGCTCGATTCCGGGCGCCCGCAGGCAAGTGTGAAAGAGCTCGGCGGTACCGGCCGGGCGCACGACTGGGAGATAAGCCGCCGCATCCGTGATGCATCGCCGGTGCCTGTTTATCTTGCCGGCGGGCTCAATGCCGAGAATGTGGAAACGGCAATCCGCGAGGTTCGTCCGTTCGGTGTGGATTTGTGCAGCGGGATTCGCCGCCACGGCAAACTTGCTGGCGATCTGGCCCACGAATTCACAAATGCCGTCCATCGTGCTGCAGACGCATTGCCGCAGTGAAGGCGTTGTGTGAGAATAATTCAGATGGCGGCGTGGATCTGCGACCGCTGCAACTCAGTTTAGGGAGCAATCTGATGATACGCATGGTTCTCGCCGCTGCGGCAGTCCTCCTCCTGACCGCGGTGTCAACGATCGCAGCCGAGTTCAAACCGGCAGTCGTCTTCGACATGGGTGGCAAGTTCGACAAATCGTTCAACGAAGGCATCTTTAACGGTGTCGAGAAGTTCAAGAAGGAAAGCGGAATCAGCTATGGCGATTTCGAGGTCACAAACGAAACTCAAAGGGAGCAGGCGCTTCGCAACTTTGCGCGCCGGGGCTACGACCCGGTCATCGCCGTCGGCTTCGCCCAGGCCACGGCCCTGGAGAAGGTTGCCAAGGAGCACCCTGACACCCGCTTCGCCATTATCGATATGGTCGTGGATCTACCCAATGTGCAGTCGATCGTCTTCAAAGAGCATGAGGGCTCGTTCCTGGTTGGCGTCTTGGCCGCGATGGCCACAAAGACCGGAAAAGTCGGCTTTGTCGGCGGTATGGATATCCCGCTGATCCGCAAGTTCGCCTGCGGTTACGTGCAAGGCGTCCACCACGTGAAGGCGAACATGAACGTGTTCGAAAACATGACTGGGGCAACGCCCTCGGCCTGGAACGATCCGGTACGGGGTGGAGAGCTGGCGAAGTCGCAGTTCGACCGCGGCGCCGATGTTGTGTATCACGCGGCCGGTGGAACGGGTCGCGGCGTCCTGCAGGCCGCTGCCGACGCAGGCAAGCTCGCGATCGGTGTCGATTCCAACCAGAACTACATGCACCCGGGAACCGTATTGACGTCGATGCTGAAGCGGGTCGATGTCGCGGCCTACAACGTCTACAAGACCGCGAACGATGGCACTTGGAAGGCTGGCATACAGGTGCTAGGGCTCGCCGAAGAGGGTGTCGGCTGGGCACTTGACGAGCACAACGCAAAGCTCATCTCGTCAGCAATGAAGACCAAGGTCGAGCAGGTCCGGGCCGACATCATCGCCGGCAAGATCAAGGTGCACGACTATATGGCAACGAACAGCTGTCCCGGCTGAACAAACGGTTTCGTTGCTGAATGTCTGCGGTCGATGAGTAACGGCATGCAGACGCCAATTGAAGGCCGGGACGCAGAACAGACTGCGCCCCGGCCCGAGATGGCCGCACTTCCGGCCATCGAACTGCAGAATATCAGCAAGAGCTTTGGCGACGTTCAGGCCAACCGGGACGTATCGCTGGCTGTAGATAAGGGGTCGATCCACGGTGTCGTCGGTGAGAATGGCGCCGGCAAATCAACCCTTATGAGCATTCTCTACGGCTACTATCGCGCCGATAGTGGGCAAATCCTCGTCAACGGCAAAGCGGTAGAAATCAATACATCTGAGGATGCGATCAAAGCCGGCATCGGCATGGTGCACCAGCATTTCATGCTGGTCGATACCTTCACGGTGCTTGAAAATATCGTGCTAGGTGTCGAGGGTGGAAACCTGCTGGCCGATGGCCTCGGCAGAGCTCGCAGCGAATTGGAACGGCTTGAGCGAGAGTACAATCTCGAAGTCGATCCTGACGCGGTCGTCGCTGAGCTGCCGGTCGGCCTGCGGCAACGGGTTGAGATTTTGAAGGCGCTCTACCGCGGCGCCGAAACGCTGATTCTCGATGAGCCGACTGGCGTTCTGACACCCCAAGAGGCCGACCACCTGTTCAGGATACTGACCGCCCTCAGGGATCAGGGAAAAACCGTCATTCTGATCACTCATAAATTGCGGGAAATCATGGCGATAACCGAGCGGGTTTCGGTCATGCGGCAAGGCGAAATGGTGGCACATTTGGAGACCGCGAAAACCAGTACGGAGGAGCTTGCGGAACTCATGGTAGGCCGCAAGGTTCTGCTGCGCGTGGAGAAGACGCCGGCGGAGCCGGGCCGCACTGTCCTGGAAGTTGAGGGATTGAAGGTGATAGACGACGCCGGCGTCGCGCGCGTCGACGGCGTCAATCTAAGTGTCAGGTCCGGCGAAATCGTGGGTATCGCGGGCGTCTCGGGCAATGGTCAAAGCGAGCTGCTCGAAGCGCTCTCCGGCATTGCTCCAATTACCGCAGGTCGCATCACGCTCAACGGCCAGGAGATCACCCGCGAGCATCCTCGCGACGCACGCGAGACACGGCATCTCGGCCTCGCACACGTGCCGGAAGATCGCCAGCGCATGGGGCTTATTACCGCCTTCGAGGCCGACGAGTCTTCGATTCTCGGCTACCATGAGGATCGCCTCTATAACCGCGGACCACTGATGGATCGCGGCGCGATCATCGCTAATTGCCGGCGCACGATGACCAGCTACGACGTTCGCCCGACCAATCCCGAACTCCGTACCGCGAGTTTCTCCGGCGGCAACCAACAGAAGATCGTCTTGGCGCGCGAACTGGAACGCAATCCGGACCTGCTGCTGGTCGGACAACCGACGCGAGGCGTCGACATCGGCGCTGTCGAGTTCATTCATACCCGGCTGATCGGCATGCGGGATGCCGGCGCAGCCATCCTGCTGGTATCCGTTGAGCTCGACGAAATCATGTCGCTGAGCGACCGCATTCTGGTGATGTTCGACGGCCGTATCGTCGGCGAACTAGCGACCCAAGACGCTGACGAGCGCATGCTCGGCCTAATGATGGCGGGAATAGAACCGACCTCGCAAAGTGAATCGAAGCAATGACCAGCACGTCCACTCCGGGTCAACTCCCCCGCTGGGTCACGGCGGCGTTGATGCCGGTCTTAAACCTGCTCGCCGCTTTCATCGTCGCCGGTCTGGTTGTGATACTGATCGGCGAAAATCCCTTGCACGTTGTCCGGATTCTCCTCTGGGGCGCCTTCGGCTTCGAAGAAGCGATTGGCTTTACGCTCTATTACGCGACCAACTTCATATTTACCGGACTTGCCGTTGCGCTCGCCTTCCACTGCGGACTGTTCAACATCGGCGGCGAAGGCCAAGCCTATATTGGAGGTTTGGGTGTTGGGCTGGTCTGCCTCTACTTCGGGGCTCTGCCCTTTGCGCTGATCCTGCCGCTGGCAATTCTTGCAGCCGCAGCGTTTGGCGGCGCCTGCGCGATCATTCCGGCCTACCTGCAGGCCAAGCGCGGCAGCCATATCGTCATTACGACCATTATGTTCAATTTCATTGCAGCCTCGCTGATGGTCTATCTGATGGTCAACGTGCTCATCAAGCCGGGCCAGATGTCCCCCGAGAGCCGTGAATTCCTGCCCCACACCTGGTTACCGTTCCTGCATGAGGTGCTCGCTTGGTTCGGCATTTCCTTCGCGGCGTCGCCGCTCAACATGTCCTTCCTCTGGGCGCTCATATGCTGCGTCTTGTTCTCGATCTTCGTCTGGCACACCCGCTGGGGTTACGAATTGCGAACCGTGGGCCAAAGCCATACCGCCGCTATCTACGGCGGCATTTCGCCGGCCCGCAACATCATCCTGACGATGGTTATCTCCGGAGCGCTCGCCGGTTTCCTGGGCCTCAACGAGATCATGGGCGTGCAACATCGCCTGCTTCTCAATTTCACCGCGGGCTACGGCTTCGTCGGGATCGCCGTGGCGTTGATGGGCCGCAACCACCCAGTCGGCATTATTCTCGCGAGCCTGCTGTTCGGCGCACTCTATCAAGGCGGCGCCGAACTCTCGTTCGAGATTCCCAAGATTAGTCGGGAGATGGTCGTCGTCATTCAGGGGCTGGTGATCTTGTTCGGCGGTGCCCTCGAGTACATGTTTCAGCCCTATCTGATCCGCCTGTTTCGCGGCAACGAGGTGGCCGCTGCGGCGGCCGAGTAGACGCAGGGCGGAACCGACCGTTGGACTCCTTCAACTTCTTCATCCTGATTCTCGATGCAACCTTCCGCGTCTCAACTCCACTTATTCTGGCATCACTGGCCGGGCTGTTCGCCGAGCGGTCAGGCGTGGTCGATATCGGGCTTGAAGGCAAGATGTTGGGAGCGGCTTTCGCGGCCGCGGCAATGGCATCGGTTTCCGGTTCCGCCTGGATCGGACTCGGCGCTGGAATTGCAGCATCGGTCGCATTAGCCCTATTGCACGGATTTGCCAGCATCACCCACAACGGCAATCAGGTGGTTTCCGGCGTCGCCATCAATATCCTGGCCTCCGGCCTGACCGTGATCCTTGGCATTGCCTGGTTCGCACAAGGCGGGCAGACGCCGCAACTTCCCAACAGCGCGCGCTTCCTACCGCTTGTCTGGCCCGGCGCACCCGCGCTGGCGGACATACCGGTCCTCGGCGCGCTTTATTCCGAACTGTTTAGCGGTCACACGATTCTTGTCTATCTGGCCGTCCTCGCCGTTCCGGCAACATGGTGGGTGGTTTACAAAACGCGTTTTGGCTTGCGGCTGCGCGCGGTCGGCGAAAACCCGAACGCCGTCGACACGGCAGGCATCTCCGTCGCCGGACTGCGTTACCGCGCGATCATGGTCTGTGGACTCCTGTGCGGCGTCGCCGGCAGCTATCTCTCGACCGCGCAAAGTGGCGCCTTCAACCGCGAGATGACGGCGGGTCAGGGATTTATTGCACTGGCCGCCTTGATCTTCGGAAAATGGAAACCGGTCCCGACGATGCTCGCCTGTCTCCTGTTTGGCTTTCTCGGAGCGGTGGCGGATCGCCTGCAGGGCGTACGGGTGCCAGTTGTCGGAGAGATTCCTGTTCAACTCTTCCAGGCACTCCCCTACATACTTACTGTGGTTCTGCTTGCTGGCTTCATCGGCAAGGCGGTGGCGCCGAAGGCGAGCGGCATACCCTATGTGAAGGAACAATGAGCGAAATCGACGATCTCGTCGCGGCGGCCAGCGAGGCCAGAGAACGCGCCTACGCGCCCTACTCCAAGTTCAAGGTCGGTGCCGCCGTTCGGACGGCAAGTGGAAAGATCTTTAGCGGATGCAATGTCGAGAATGCCGCCTATCCGCAGGGTTTATGTGCGGAGGCGTCGGCGATTGCGGCGATGGTGCGGGCTGGCGAACAAAGTATCGTTGAGGCTGCCGTTCTCGGCGCTGGCGAGAGTCTCTGCACGCCGTGCGGCGGCTGCCGGCAAAAGCTACGCGAGTTTGCTGGTGACGACACACCGATCCATGTCTGCGGGCCTGAAGGCCTGCGCAAGACAATCTCTCTGGGCGTCTTGATGCCGCATTCATTTGGCCCGGACCATCTGCGGTGACATCGGCCGTCGAGCAGGCTGCCGCGATGATCGCCAAGCAGGCGGGTGGTAAGGCGCCGCGCTTTGGAATCGTGCTGGGCTCGGGTCTTGGCGAGGTCGTCGAGCTACTCGACGATCCGGTGACCATAGACTATCGCGAACTTCCCGGATTCCCTTCGCTCACCTTGCACGCGGGCCACTTGGTGCTCGGACGCATCGCTGACACGACCGTGGCCTGCCTGGTAGGCCGTGCACATTACTACGAAGGGTTCGGTGCCGACGCCATGAGCGTTCCGGTCCGTACTCTGGCGGCGGCCGGCTGTGAGACATTGCTGATCACCAACGCGGCAGGGTCGCTACGCGAAGAGGCGGGACCTGGAAGCCTGGTCTTGCTCACCGACCACATAAATTTCGCCGCCATCAGCCCGCTGTTCGGAGAACAAGGCGATGCGCGTTTCGTGGATTTGACCGAGGCCTACGATCCGGCCCTCCGGGAGCAGATGCTCTCCGCCGCGCAGCGACTCGACATCGAGCTGCATCAGGGCGTCTATATCTGGTTCAGCGGACCCAACTTCGAGACGCCGGCGGAAATCCGGGCGGCGCGTCTTCTCGGCGCCGATGTCGTCGGCATGTCGACGGTGCCTGAAGTCATCCTGGCGCGTCACGCTGGCCTTCGCGTGGCGGCGATTTCGGTGGTTGTCAACTTGGCGGCAGGCATGACCGGGCAGCCCCTGAGCCACGATCAGACGCTCGAAGCCGGGGCGCACGCCGCTAAGGACCTTGCCCGGCTAATCGTCGGTTTTCTTGAAGCCGAGGCACCGCGGTGACGACGGGCGCGGCAGAGGATTCTCACGATTTGCGCGCCACCGCCGAGCGCGTGCTTCCCCTGCTCGACCTCACCAGCCTTAACGACACCGACAGCGAAGCTGGGATTTACCAGCTGTGCCGCCGGTCGCTGGGTCCGTTTGGTTCGGTTGCCGCCGTCTGCGTCTGGCCACGCTTCATCCCGCTTTGCCGAAAATGGCTGGATGGCAGCGGCGTCCGCATCGCTGCAGTAGCGAATTTTCCACACGGGCGAGCGGACCCTGAGTGCGCAATCGCTGAGACCCGCGCGGCCTTGGACTATGGCGCCGACGAAATCGATCTTGTCTTTCCCTATACGGCCTGGCTCAACGGACATGTGGATTTCGCCACCAACCTAGTGGCAGCCTGCCGCAGCATCTGCGGACCTGCAACTACCCTCAAGGTCATCATTGAGACAGGCTGTCTGTTCTCGACCGCCAATATCGAGCGGGCGAGCCAGGACGCCATCGCCGCCGGGGCGGATTTCATCAAGACTTCGACCGGCAAAGTACAGGTCAATGCGACGCTGGAGGCCGCGGCCGCAATGCTCTCGGTGATCAAGGCGACGGGCCGCAATGTCGGCTTCAAAGCCGCGGGCGGTGTGCGAACAACGGGGCAGGCAGCCGCCTATCTGGCGCTCGCCGATCATTTGTTGGGAGCAAGCTGGGCAACGCCTACATCGTTTCGTTTCGGTGCAAGCGGTCTGCTGGACGATTTGACGAAACGGCTTGGCGGCAAGCCAACCGAACGTGTTGCCGATGACTACTGACGCGGTGCTTCCCCAGGAGATCATTCGCCGCAAACGCGACGGTGCGGCGCTGAGCGATGAGGAAATTAACCTCATCGTCGGCGGTCTCGCTTTCGGTTCACTCTCCGAGGCACAGATTGCGGCGTTCGCCATGGCCGTGTTCTTTCAGGGTATGGGACAGCGTGAACGCGTCGCCTTCACCCGGGCAATGACGCGCACAGGGCAAGTGCTGGATTGGTCCAGCTTGGGTCTGGATGGTCCGCTTCTGGACAAGCACTCGACCGGAGGCGTGGGTGATAAGGTGAGCCTGATACTGGCGCCATTGGTTGCCGCGGCGGGCGGGTATGTGCCGATGATTTCCGGACGTGGCCTTGGCCATACCGGCGGCACGCTCGACAAGCTCGACAGCATTCCCGGTTACGATACCGCACCCAACATCACAACGTTCCGCAAGATCGTCCGCAAGACCGGCTGCGCCATCATCGGTCAGACGGGAGAACTGGCACCGGGCGACAGAAGGCTCTACGGGATTCGTGACGTCACGGCGACCGTCGAATCGATCCCGCTGATCGTTGGATCGATCCTCTCCAAGAAACTTGCCGCCGGCATCGATGCGTTAGTGATGGATGTGAAGACGGGATCCGGCGCGTTCGCTACCAAGACCGCGGCGGCAGAAGAACTGGCACGGGCCATTGTCGAGGTTGCCAAGGGTGCCGGCCTGCGAACGACGGCGCTCATCACCGACATGAATCAGGTACTTGGTCGCACTGCCGGGAATGCCCTGGAAGTACACGAAGCTGTCGAGTTCCTGCTGGGGCAAGCGCGTGATCCGCGACTGCTTGAGATCACGATGGCACTCGCGAGCGAAGTGCTTAAATTGGGCGGCATCGTATCAAAGTCAGCAGACGCCCGGCGCCTGCTTGAAACTGCGCTTGAGTCCGGCCACGCTGCGCAGCGGTTTGACGATATGGTCGCCGCTTCAGGTGGCCCCAAGGATTTCTGCAAAACCGCTGGCGTTCGCCTGCCACATGCAGCAGTAACGCGTGCCGTTTACCCCAAGCACAAGGGTGTGGTCGTGAAGGTCGATACGCGGGCTCTCGGCCTGGCAATCATTGCTCTCGGCGGTGGACGGTTACATCAGGGCGCCGTCATCGATTACGGGGTTGGCCTTGCGGAGGTCGCGGGTCCGGGAGAGGAAGTCGGCAAGAACCATCCGCTGGCGATCGTTCATGCCGCTGACACGAAATCCGCTGCGAGGGCCACCAAGGCAGTTGCCGCCGCCTTCTCCGTCGGCAGCAAGGCACCTCGTGCGAAGTCACGCATTTACAAGCGCATAACCTGATTTCGACTTCCGTCGCGCTGCTTGGCGGCGTCGGTGTTTAGCCGGCGAGTTCCGCGACCGGCAGACTTACTGGATCGTGGATGCATGCTACCGCCTGCTCGATCACGCGTGTGCCGGCGCCGGGTTTCCGAGCATAGTTGCTCAAGAACCGGCGCCAGGCCCGTGCACCCGGGCAACCGTTGAACAAGCCGAGAATGTGGCGAGTGATGTGCGCGAGGGGCACGCCGTTCGTCAACTGTGAACGGACGTAAGGCAAGAAGCGATCGATGATCTCCTGGCGTGTCGGCTTGGCGAGCTGGTCACCGAAAAACCGCCGGTCGACATCGGCCAACATGTAGGGATTTTGGTAGGCCTCGCGGCCGAACATCACGCCATCCACATGAGCCAATTGTTCGGCCGCCTGATCCAAGCTGCGGATGCCGCCGTTGATGATGATCTCGAGGAACGGAAAATCCTGTTTTAGGCGGTGAACATACTCATACTTCAGCGGTGGTATCTCGCGGTTTTCCTTGGGTGAAAGGCCGGATAGAAACGCCTTTCGCGCGTGCACGATCAGCGTTTGACAGCCGGTGTCGGCGATCATCGCCACGAAGTTCTGCAACTCGGCATAAGAATCGTGGTCATCGACGCCGATCCGTGACTTGACCGTGACGGGCAGCTGCGATGCCGCCGACATCGCGCCGACGCAGCGCGCAACATGCGGCGGGTCGAGCATCAAGCAGGCGCCGAAGCGACCTGATCGAACCCGGTCGCTCGGGCAGCCGACATTAAGGTTGATCTCGTCAAACCCATAATCCGCAGCGATGCGCACGCATTCGGCGAGTTCCATCGGATCGGCACCGCCAAGCTGCAAAGCGAGCGGGTGCTCCGACGGATCGTGGCCGAGGTGGCGCTCGCGGTCGCCATGGATGATCGCGCCGGTCGCCACCATCTCGGTGTAAAGCCTGACGCGCCGGCTTATGAGCCTGAGAAAAACTCGCTCGTGACGGTCGGTCCAGGCCATCATCGGCGCAACCGAAATGAGCCGGCTGGGCGCCGGGTCCACGTCGCGGATTGTCGCAATAGCCTCTGTCACACTGCCCACCTGAAAATTCGACCTCGTATCGCCTCTATATTGCGCGATGTGACATCCGCCGCAAGTGACTGCTTGCCGGCCCATGGCCGGACCACTGGGCGCGACGAAGCCGCCATGCCGCAAAACCGGTCGATTTACGACAAACCGCCTTTCGCATATGGTGCGGCGCTACGCTGGAAAGCACCCATCGCAGCAGACATCTCAGGCAACCTGGGCCAGGAGTGAAAAGAGAGGCGGCAATGACAAGCGTTCAACGGTTCTCCGGTGTGTTGGTGCCGGTACTCACACCCTTCAAGGCCGATTTGAGCCCGGACACTGGCAGATTCGTCCGCTATTGCCGTTGGTTGCTCGACCAGGGAGTCGACGGTCTCGCCGTATTCGGGACCACCAGCGAAGCCAACTCGATGTCGGTGGACGAGCGTATGGCGCAGCTCGATGCGTTGGTCGATTCCGGCGTTCCGGGCGACAGGCTGATGCCAGGAACTGGAGCCTGCGCACTGAGCGATGCTGTGCGCGTGACCTCTCACGCCGTCAAGCATGGCTGTCGCGGTGTCCTGATGCTGCCGCCGTTCTATTACAAAGGAGTGAGCGACGATGGGCTATTCGCCAGCTTCTCGGAAGTCATCCAACGCGTTGGCTATGCTCGGCTGGCGATCTATCTCTACCACATTCCACCGATTGCCAATGTGCCGATCAGCCTGACTTTGATCGAGCGTCTTGTTAAG
>CAZCVU010000037.1:0-11624 GCA_964501745.1 uncultured Flavobacteriales bacterium
AGGAAAACGACCGCAAGCTCAAGCGCTTGGAGGAGGCACAAGCAGAATGGCAACGCAAGGCGGAACTGGCCCTCAGCAAAGGCCGTGAGGATTTGGCCAAGGGCGCGCTTGTGGAGAAGGCAAGACTAGCCGAAGCCGCTAGATTGCTGACCGACGAGCTTTCGCAGATCGACGCGGTGCTAGCACAACACGATGACGACGTCGCCAAGTTGCAAAGCAAGCTGGCGGAGGCGAAGACGAAGCAAAAATCAATTCAAACCCGACACGAAACCGCCAATTCAAGGCTCCGTGTCCGCCGCCAGTTGTTCGACAAACGAATCGAGGAATCGTTCGCTCGATTTGAACAGGTCGAAAAAAAGCTGGACGAAGTCGAAGGCGAAGTGGAAGCCTATGACCTTGGACGCCGCCGCACCCTGGTTGAGGAGTTTTCGGACCTTGAGGCCGCGGATGCGGTGGAAGAGGAGCTTACCGCGTTAAAGACCCGCCTCGCCAAACGCAGCCCAACGGGAGGACAGTCCTAGCTCATGGACATTCTCGAATTCCTGTTCGTACCGATCATTCTTATCCTTGTAGTGGTCATTCCGTGCTGGATCATATTCAACAGTGTAACTCGTTGGCGGTCGGCGAAGGTGCTGTCGGCCGACGATGAGAAGATGTTGTCCGAACTGTGGGAGAGCGCGGCAAAGATGGAGAGCCGCATCAATTCGCTGGAGCGCATACTCGATGCCGAGGCGCCCGAGTGGAGGACCAAGGTATGACCCAGACTGCGCCAAGGGGTCAGCGCAGCCGTAGCAGGCTCTACCGTATTCCAGCCCGCGGCCGGATCATGGGCGTCTGCGCCGGTATCGCCGACTACTTGGGGATCAGCACCCTGATCGTTCGGATCGTCGCAATCCTCTGTCTGATCAGCTTTCCCGTTGCAGCGCTAATCGCTTATTTTCTAGCCGGCCTGCTATTGGACGAAATGCCTGAACACCTCTTCACCAGTCAGGAAGAGGAAGCATTCTGGCGCGGTGTGCGAACCGATCCGGCAACGACCTGCCGATCCCAACAGCACAAGTTTCGCGAAATTGAGCAACGTCTGCGGAGGCTGGAGGCCTATATCACGTCGGCCGAGTTTGAACTCCACCGCGAACTCCGTAATCTTGAAAGTTGACGTATATTGCCGCCTCGGTACGGGTGCGGTGACCTAATAGATTTTGTTCCTACGCGTAATGGCTGACCGAATGACTCGGTAGGGCTATTCCCATTCCTGTGTGGTCACTTCGGTGATCACATAGCCACGATAGGGCGGGTAGCGCTGCTCGATAATGTCACGAGCCTCTTCTTCACTATGCGCCTTGATTTCGAACCAGTGGATATCGGCCCAATCGTCGCTCAAGTCCAAATGGTGTTCATGAAATTCAACGAGGTCTCGAACCTCCTTGTTGTAAACACCGATTTCGAAAGTTTTTCGTTGTATCATCCGGCGGCCTCCCGGCCACTCATGCGCGGTTGTCGGAATTTTCTAATGGCATACCAAAATCTAAGCACATTGGTAAAGTTCGACTGCAACCCATGGTATGCCTTTATATGACGATCGAGTAGCGGAACTTCTTCCCTAATAGCGCGACAAACGCTCCGTGAGAAGGGCAAAAAAACCTTCAGCGTCAACCTCGTTGATCACGCAGCAGTTGGCTTTCGCATTCGTAACCCTCCACCAGTCAGCCACGGTCTCGCCCATCGTCAGTTCGGATTTCGTTTCGATGGATACGGCAACCTTCTTTCCAGCAAACAGATTCGGTTGAATTATGTTGGCGATCACGCAAGGATCGTGCAGCGGCCCCCCGGGACCGCCGAACCTCTCGATATTGTATCGGCCATAGAAATCCAACATGGCGACGACGTTGCTGGCAACGGCCGACGGTAATGCATCGATCGCTGCCATGCGCTCTGGCGTCACCAGCGCCTGATAGGTTGCATCGAGGCCGAACATCGTCAGGTTTACCCCGGACTCAAAAACTATCCGGGCCGCATGAGGATCGACGAAGATGTTGAACTCGGCTGCCGAAGTGACATTGCCGGGATTGAGGGCGGCGCCACCCATCAAGATGATTTCGCGAATTCTGGATACGATTTTGGGCTGCTTGACCAAGGCTAGCGCGACGTTCGTCAACGGTCCGATCGGGCACAGCGTGATCCCGTCTTCTTCCGCTCCGAGGCAACTCTCAATCAGAAAATCGACGGCATGCTGAGCCTGTAAGGGCATTGCCGGATCCGGCAAATGCGCCGCGCCCAGCCCCGTTTCGCCGTGCGACGACTTAGCTCCAAAGCGCGGGCGCAGTATGGGGCGCTCGCAGCCTGCAAAGACGCGTATGTCGGTCCGGCCGGCCAACTCGCAAACACGTCGCGCATTGGCCTGTGTCTGGGCCAGTGGCACGTTGCCGGCAACACAGGTAATGCCGCGCACCTCAAGCTCGTCGGGCGATGCAAGCGCCAGCAGAATGGCAACGGCATCGTCCACACCCGGGTCACAGTCAATAATGATAGGGCGTGGCGATTGGTCGGGCGGCATGCCCGAGACCCTGGAAGTTCAACGACGGCCTGTCAATACTGCCACGGCCGGGAAATTTACAGGGAGCCGTTGCTCCGCCCGAGGAAATCGCTGACATTACGCTGGCACGATCGCGACGACTCCAACGATGCGAATCTTGCGGCCAGGATTTGGGCAAATGGCACACCACAGCGAGGAAGATTGACAGTATGGCCGTTTTTTCGTCTCCCCATTTCGACGGCCATGAGCAAGTTGCGTTCTGCCATGACGACGCCAGCGACCTAAACGCGATTATCGCAATCCACAATACGGCGCGCGGTCCTTCGCTCGGCGGCTGCCGAATGTGGACGTATGAAACCGAAGAGACGGCGCTGACGGACGTGCTGCGGCTTTCGCGCGGCATGACCTACAAATCCGCGCTCGCCGATCTCCCCTACGGCGGCGGCAAATCGGTGATCCTTGGTGACCCGGCGCGTGACAAGTCGCAATCGCTGTTTGAGGCAATGGGACGGTTTGTCGATAGCTTGGGCGGCCGCTACATCATCGCCGAGGACGTCGGCACGACGCCGGAGGATATGGCCATCATTGGCATGATGACGCCCCACGTTGCCGGACTCGAGGGCGGCAGCGGTGATCCCTCGCCTGCGACGGCATGGGGTGTCTTCCTGGGTATCAAGTCAGCCATCCGCGAACGACTGCAGCACGAAAGCTTCGAGGAACTGCGCGTTGCCGTTCAGGGTCTTGGCAGTGTCGGTTTCGAACTATGCCGGCTGCTACATGATGCTGGCGCGTGTCTCTGGGTTTGCGACTTGAACGAAAGCACGGTCGAGCGGGCGATCAAGCAATTTGGTGCGCACGCCGTTCCGCTGGAGGCGATTTATGGCCTCGACGTGGATGTCTTCGCACCGTGTGCGTTGGGTGCCGTTGTCAACGATCAGACAATCTCCATCATGCAGGCACCAGTCATCGCCGGCGCGGCAAATAACCAATTGGCGGAAGAGCGCCATGGAGAGGTGTTGATGCGGGCAGGCAAGCTCTACGCCCCCGACTATCTCATTAACGCCGGCGGCGTGATCAACATTTCCTATGAGGGCCCTTCCTACGATCGGGAAATTGCCTTTGCTCATGTAGCTCGTATCGAAGATACCTTGACCTCCGTGTTTCATCGCGCGAAGGCTGAGAACATCGCAACCAGCGTCGCCGCCGACCGTATCGCCGAAGAGCGCTTTCAAAAGTAGGGCGTCAGGCTGGCGGCTCTTCGGCAAGCGATATCAGGGCTGCGTTGCCGCCGGCCGCTGTCGTATCTATGCTCAGCGTACGCTCGGTTGCAAATCGCTGTAGATAACGCGGCCCACCAGCCTTCGGCCCGGTGCCCGACAGTCCTTCGCCGCCAAACGGCTGCACGCCGACGACCGCGCCAATCTGGTTGCGGTTGACGTAAGTGTTCCCGACCCGCAGTCGTCTGTGGACGCCACGCACGGTAGATTCGATGCGGCTGTGAATCGATATTGTCAGGCCATAGCCAGTGTCGTTTATCGCATCGACGACAGTGTCCAGACGATCAGCAGCATAGCGCACGATATGCAGGACCGGACCAAAGACCTCGCGATCGAGGCGTCCGATCGCATCAATCTCGTATGCTCTCGGTGCGAAGAACAAGCCGTGCTCCGTACCGGCAGCTAGTTCGGCTTCCGCGATAAGCTGGCCGTCCCGCACCATGCGCTGCGAATGAGTTTGCAGCATCGCGCACGCATCTTCGTCAATCACCGGGCCGATATCCGTCGATAGCAACCCCGGATCGCCGACCTTCAGTTCCGCCATCGCGCCGGCCAACATATCGATGATCCTGTCGGCCACGTCTTCCTGCAGAAAGAGCACGCGTAGAGCTGAACAACGCTGCCCGGCCGACCGGAACGCCGAGACCAGTGCATCTCCAACCACCTGCTCGGGAAGCGCCGACGAATCGACGATCATGGCATTCTGCCCGCCCGTCTCGGCGATCAAAGGCACGATCGGCCCGTCGCGCGCGGCAAGCGATCTGTTGATGAGCTGCGCGGTCTCGATCGACCCGGTGAAGGCAACGCCAGCAATCCGCTGATCCTTCACCAGCAGGGCACCGACAGCTGGTCCATCTCCAGGCATCAGTTGAAGAACATCGCCCGGCACGCCCGCTTGCTGCATCAAGCGAACTGCTGCCGCTGCGATGAGCGGTGTCTGCTCGGCTGGTTTCGCCACCACTGCGTTGCCTGCAGCCAGCGCCGCTGCGACTTGCCCCGTAAAGATCGCCAATGGGAAATTCCAGGGGCTGATGCAGGCAAAGACACCGCGACCCGCCAGTGCGAGCTCGTTACGTTCGCCGGTCGGGCCCGGCAAAAGTTCAGGAGAACGGAAGTCGGCCCGGGCTCGGGCCGCATAATATCTGAGGAAATCGACTGCCTCGCGTATTTCACTGAGCGCGTCGAGCATCGTCTTGCCGGCCTCACGCACACACATTGCCATCAGCCGTGCCCGCTGCCCTTCGAACAGCGTGGCCGCACGCTCAAGAACCAATGCGCGCTCTTCTGCAGGCATCGCATCCCACCCCGGCTGCGCCGACTGCGAGCGGGCGATCGCCCGGCCCACCTGATCGGCCGTCGCAGAGCTCGCCTGACCGACGACACGCCGACGATCGGCAGGGTCGCGTATCGGCACCTGCCTGCCCGCCTCGGTGACACCACTAATCACGGGATCGGCACGCCAATCCTCGTCGAGACTCTGGTTCATTCCGCCGATGAGCGCTTCCAGCGCCTCAGCATGGGTCAAGTCGAGACCAGTCGAATTCTGGCGCTCATCACCGAACAGACCGCCCGGCAGCGGGATGCTCGGATGCGCAATCGTATCGAGTTTCATCGCGCGCGCGACCGGATCGGCGATGATCTCGTTGACTGGTAGATTTTCATCGACGATGCAGTTGACGAAGGATGTGTTGGCACCGTTCTCAAGCAGCCGGCGAACGAGATAGGCCAGCAAATCTTCGTGGCTGCCGACCGGCGCGTAGATCCGGCAGGCGATGCCAGGCCCGCGGTCGCCGACCACTTGATCATAGAGCGCTTCGCCCATGCCGTGCAGGCGTTGACACTCGAAGTCACGATGGGCACCCGCCAGCTCCAAGATCGTCGCCAGCGAGTGGGCGTTGTGGGTCGCAAACTGTGAGTAGAAACGCGCCCCCGCCGCGAACACGCGCTGCACACAAGCGAGGTAGGAAACATCGGTCGAGACCTTACGCGTGAATACGGGATAGGCCTCGAATCCTCCCTCTTGCGCGCGCTTGATCTCGCTGTCCCAGTAGGCTCCCTTGACCAACCGCACCATCAACCTTCGTCGGTGCTGTGCTGCGAGCTCACCCAGCCAATCGATCAGGGGCAGCGCGCATTTCAGATAGGTCTGAACGGCAAGCCCGAAACCCTCCCAGCCCTTGAGCGCGGAGGCGCCGAACACCGCCTCGAACACGTCGAGCAACAAGTCGGTTCGATCGGCCTCCTCGGCGTCAACCGTCAACCCGATATTGGCGTCCCTGGCCTGTCCTGCTAGTGCCTCGAGCCGGGGCACCAGCTCACGCAGGACGCGATCGCGTTGCGTGAACTCGTAGCGCGGATGAAGTGCGGACAGTTTGACGGATATTCCCGGACCTTCGATCGGACCCATTCCCTGTGACGCCTCGCCGATGGCGGCGATCGCAGCGGTATAGGCATTGAAGTAGCGTTCAGCGTCAGCCGCCGTGTAGGCGGCTTCGCCTAGCATGTCGTAGGAGTAGCGGTAACCGCGCGCTTCGTACTCCTTGGCGCGTTGCAGTGCGTCGCCAATGGTGCGGCCCATCACGAACTGCCGTCCAAGGATTCGCATCGCCTGAACGAGCGCCTGGCGAATCAACGGCTCACCACTGCGCGTGATGAGCTGCTTGAGAAGCCCAATAAAGCCGGCAGCATTATGCTGGCTCTGAGCCGAAGCATCCATCTCGATCACCCGGCCGGTCAGCATCAACGCCCAGGTCGAGGCATTGACGAAAAGCGAGTCGGAAGTTCCGAGATGGTCCTCCCAATTAGCACCCAAAATCTTGTCCTTGATCAACCGATCCGCAGTTTCGGCGTCGGGAATTCTGAGTAGCGCCTCGGCCAAACACATCAGGGCAACGCCCTCGCTGGTCGAGAGTTCGTATTGCTGCATAAACGCATCAATGCCACTCGACTCGAGCCGCCTGCGGCGTGTCTCAACGACAAATTTGCGCGCCGTATTGGCGATCCGTGCATGGGATGCTGTCGAAAATTGCGCCTGCGCTATCAGCTCGCGAACGCATGTCGATTCGTCCATGCGGTAGGCTGCGCGAACCTTTGCCCGCAAGGGTGAGCCTTCGGGAACGCTGAATTTGAACCGTGTGGGCTTCATGACGCGCCTCGCCATAACAGGAATATAGCGCGTCATGACCATTTCCGCGCCGCTGTCGCATTTCGGGGCTAGGCAGCGAATGGTTTTCAGCATTGCTCACGCGGCCTAAAATGCAGTCGAATCAAACGTCTTCATCGGATTGTCACGCAATGTGCGGCATTACCGGGTTCATCGACCTCAAACGCGAAACGGGCCCGGAAGGGCTCCGCGACGAAGTGCGCCGCATGGCCGATGCCTTAGTCCATCGCGGGCCTGATATGGGTGATCAGTGGGTTGACGCCGAGGTTGGCGTCGCCCTCGGTTTCCGGCGGCTCGCGATCATCGATCTGACGCCGACAGGACATCAGCCGATGATTTCCGCTGACGGTCGCTTCGTCGTCACATACAACGGCGAGGCATACAATTTTGTCGATCTGCGGGTTGAACTAGAAGCCGCCGGGCATGTCTTTCGCGGCAGCTCGGATACCGAGGTGTTCCTGGAGGGATGTGTCGCTTGGGGCGTCGAGGCAACCGTGGATCGCCTTATTGGCATGTTTGCATTCGCGCTCTGGGATCGCCGCGAGCAGCGGCTATGGCTTGGCCGCGACCGGCTAGGCATAAAGCCACTCTACTACAGCCAGCAAGGCAGCCTCTTTCTGTTTGGATCGGAGCTCAAAGCGCTGCGGGCCAAGGATGGTTGGCAGGCGGCGATAGATCGCGAAGCGCTTACGGCGTTTTTTCGCTTCAACTATGTACCGACGCCGCACAGCATCTATCAGAATGTCTACAAGCTCGAACCGGGCACTCTCCTTTCGGTGTCTCCGGGTGAGGAGCCGAAATCGAGGCGCTACTGGGATCTCGCGAACGTGGCGGCGCAAGCCAGAGACATCGTCGATGAAGACGAAGCACTGAGCGAAGGTGAAGCACTCCTGCGCGATGCAGTGAAACGCCGTCTGGTGTCCGACGTGCCGCTGGGTGCACTGCTTTCGGGCGGCGTTGATTCCTCGACCGTCGCTGCCCTGATGCAGGCCGAGGGTGGAGAACCGGTCAAGAGCTTTACCGTCGGATTCGAGCAAGCAGATTTCGACGAGGCGCGGCAGGCAAAGGCAGTAGCCCAGCACATCGGTGCGGAACATCACGAGCTATACTTGTCCGAGGCGCGCGCACTCGAACTGATTCCCAACCTCCCAAGTTGGTATGACGAGCCGTTCGGCGATTCCTCGGCGCTGCCAACCTGGCTGGTGGCGCAGATGGCCCGTGAGCACGTGACGGTCGCTCTCTCGGGCGACGGCGGTGACGAAGTGTTCCTCGGCTACAATCGCTATCACGCGGCTGCGGCCACGTGGCAAGGCATGCAAAGAACGCCGGATCCTTTGAAGCGGCTGGCGGCAAACGCAATCTCGGCGGTTCCGACCGCGGCGTGGGACACGGCTGCGAGCATGCTTCCGAAGTCGATGCGACCTCGAATGGCCGGCAACAAAGTGCACAAGCTCGGCTCGATTCTGGCCGCGGACGACGCCGATGGCATGTACCAGCGGCTGGTCAGCCATTGGAGCGATCCCACCGCCCTTGTCGCAAATGGAGGCGAACCGGCGAACGCAGCCTGGGATGAAGCCCGGAGCATCGGAGATTTCAGCGAGCGCATGGCGTTTCTCGACACCAAAACCTATTTGCCCGACGACATCCTGACCAAGGTCGACCGGGCGAGTATGGCTGTCAGCCTCGAAGTGCGGGTGCCGTTGCTCGATCATCGGCTCGTCGAATTCGCCTGGCGACTGCCAAAGCGGATGAAACTCCGGGGCGTTTCGACGAAACGGCTGCTACGCCGCATCCTCTACCGGCACGTTCCCAGAGAGTTGGTCGAGCGCCCGAAATCCGGTTTTGCGGTACCGCTCGATCAGTGGCTGCGGGGACCCCTTCGCGACTGGGCAGAGGCGTTGATCGATGAGGCCAGGCTGAAGCGTGAAGGCTGGCTCGATCCGCGGCTGGTGAGACAAGTCTGGTCCGATCATCTCGCCGGTCGGGGCAATGCAGGCCAGGCCATCTGGGGCGTCTTGATGTTCCAAAGCTGGCGCGAACGCTGGATGGCATGATGACACTCAACGGCCGCCGGGTTCTCTATCTCGTAACCGAAGATTGGTATTTTTGTTCGCATCGCCTGCCGATCGCCCGCGCCGCGCGGAAGGCTGGCGCAGAGGTGCTGGTCGCGACCCGCGTCACCGATCATGGCGAGGCGATTGAGGCCGAAGGATTCACCTTGCTGCCGCTCAAGATCGAACGCAGCGGTCTGAATCCCCTAGCCGATCTGCTGACACTTTGGTCTTTGATCCGACTGTATCGCCATGAGCGTCCGGACCTCGTGCATCAGGTTGCCCTGAAGCCCGTGCTCTATGGTTCGCTGGCGGCCTGGATTGCGGGCGTGCCGGTCACCGTCAATGCGCTTACCGGTCTTGGCTTCCTGTTCATCTCCAAGGGTTTTTTCGCTTCGCTGCTGCGGCCCGCCGTGCAGCTGGCCTTCCGTGCCCTGTTCAACCGCAGGAACAGCCGGCTTATTCTGCAAAACCCCGATGACGTGGCGATGTTCCGCGACCGTTTCGGCATTCGCTCAGAGCGTATCGAAACGATACGTGGTTCTGGCGTAGACACCGCACACTTCCAGCCCACACCCGAACCCAAGGTCACGCCCAAGCAGCCGGTGGTCGCGCTCTGTGTCAGCCGTATGCTGTGGGACAAGGGAGTTGGCGAACTGGTGGCAGCCGCGCGGCTGCTGCGGGCGCGAGGCACCGCTGTCAGGGTTCGCCTCGTCGGACCCTCTGACCAGAACCCTGCGGCCATCGACGATACGACGCTCGATGCCTGGCGTCGCGAGGGCGTGGTCGAGGTTGCCGGCGCATCCGAAGACGTCGCGGGCGAGTATGCGCGGGCGCATATCGCCGTTCTACCGTCCTATCGCGAGGGTCTGCCGAAATCGCTGCTGGAGGCTGCCGCGGCGGGTCGGCCAATCGTCGCGTCCGATGTTCCAGGCTGCCGCGAAATCTGCCGGGACGGGGAGACCGGGCTGTTGGTGCCGGCCCGCAGCGTCGAACCTCTAGCCGAGATGCTGGCGGTGCTGGCGGGCGATGCGGAGATGCGGCGGGAAATGGGCGCCGCGGCGCGTCAGGCCGCCGAACGGGAATTTGCCGAGGCAATCGTGGTTGAACAAACACTGGCACTCTATGACGATGCGCTGCAAAGGAGTGCACCGAAGTAGCCGGCGGTCAGTGAAAATCCCGCGACTGGATCAGAAGCTTGGCCTGGTCGCGCGGATGGCGGGCTCCCTGGCGATGCGGTCGGGAGGGATGCCCGCGTGGATCGGGCGGACTCGTGACCCGGGCCTGGTCGCCGCGCGCCCTTTGCGGCTCAAGACCCTCCTCCTCATCCAAACGGTCGAGCAGATGCGACAGATCTTCGAGCCGGTCGGCAATGACATGGGTGACGATTCCCTGACGCTGCAGTTCACCGGTGACCCTGACCAGCCGAGTGGTCAGCACGATGCGGCGGAAGCGCTCGAAGGTGTTGCGCCAGACGATGATGTTGGCGACCCCCGTCTCGTCCTCCAGCGTCATGAAGATGACGCCTTTGGCCGTGCCGGGGCGTTGACGCACCAGCACCAGCCCGCAGACCGAAACCCGCGCACCATTCTCAACCTCGACCAGTCGAGCGGTCCGTAGTGCCCCCTTGCAATGATTGCGGAGCAGGGCCAGAGGGTGGCAGCGCAGGGAAAGCCTGAGGGCCGAATAGTCCTCCACCACCTGCTCGCCCAGGCCCATGTCCGGCAAGCTGACTTCGGGCTCTAGACCCCGGTCCTCCTCGCCTGCCGCGGCGAATAACGGCAGCGGTGCGTCGCCGAGGCCGCGGACCGCCCACAACGCCTCACGGCGGCCAAGCCCCATGGCATGAAAAACATCACCCCGGGCCATCGTTTCGAGGGCCTCCCGGGAAAGTCCGGTGCGCCGCCACACCACGGTCGGATCGGCATAGCCGTTGCCGCGGCACGCGACCAAGTGTTGGGCGTCGGTCTCGCGCAGACTCTTGATCTGCCGGAACCCGAGACGCAGCGCCATGCCGCCTGCGGGGCCTTTGGGGTCGCCACCCGGTTCCAACGTGCAGTCCCATTCCGAGTGATTGATGCACGGCGGACGTATCTCGACCCCATGCTCGCGCGCGTCCCGCACGATCTGGGCCGGGGCATAGAACCCCATCGGCTGGCTGTTCAGGAGCGCACAAGCGAAAACCGCCGGGTAGTGGCACTTCATCCAGGCCGAGACATAGACCAGAAGCGCGAAGCTCGCGGCATGCGATTCCGGGAACCCGTAATCGCCGAACCCCTCGATCTGGCGGAAACAACGCTCGGCGAATTCACGCTCGTAGTCACGCTCGACCATGCCGTCGATAAATTTGTTGCGGAATGTATGGATCGTGCCGAGACGCCGGAAGGTCGCCATGGCGCGGCGCAGGCGGTCGGATTCAGCAGGGGTAAATCCAGCGGCCACGATGGCGATCTGCATCGCCTGCTCCTGGAACAGCGGCACGCCAAGCGTCTTCTGCAACACCTGGCGCAGCTCCTCCGAGGGGTAATCTGCCTTGTCCTCCCCGTTACGCCGCCGCAAATAGGGGTGGACCATACCGCCCTGGATCGGGCCCGGGCGGA
>CAZCVU010000038.1:0-11591 GCA_964501745.1 uncultured Flavobacteriales bacterium
CGAGCCCGCGACCAAGGTGAGATTAAGGCCGACAGCGATCCGCTCAAACTCGCCCGCCACTTTGTCTGTTCGTTGAACGGCATGCGCGTCGTCGCCAAGGGCATAAACGACCCAAAGACGCTCGACGACATGATCGACGGCACATTATCAATCCTCGACTAGGCCTGCCTCCGGTGGCGTAAATTGATGCCGTCATTCTTCCTCATAGTTTATTGAAGCGTCGTCCTGTAAATATTCTTGAACAATTGTTCCACCATCCATATCTAATCCATATCTATATGACGATGCAGAGCCTCTATGAGGGAGGATTGCGATGTTTCGCTGTAGCCAAGCTACCACCGAACTGGCGATATACACTTCACGCACGCGAATCGAGCGCGCAGAAATGCTATCGATTTTCACGTGCTATGCGATGGCAGGCCTAACGCAAGCCTTCGCGGCATTGCTTAATGCGGTTCGTTTGCTATTCGGACGTATCGTAAACGCTCGTTAACGGCGTCTAGCCCGACAACAGCCAGCGGCCGCATTTTGGCCTATCGTGCAGGGTTGAACGATGCCTGCCATATCCAGGGCGGCCTCGACGGCTGGAAGAAGGCAAACGGCCCGATCACGACATGACCTAGGCGCTTTGGCAGACTGTCAGATTGGCTTTACGGCGCGAGATCGTAAAGCACGGCCGTAGTGTCATCGCTAGCCGTCAGCATGCGCCGGCCGCCGGGTGCAAACTTCACCGAATATACGCGGCCTCCATGCTCCCAGATTCTCAGTTGTTTACCGCTTTTGACATCCCACAGCCGGGCCGTACTGTCGTCGCCGCCAGTCAATGCGCGCTTGCCATCGGGTGAGAAGGCTACCGCGAAGACCGAATGCGCATGTTTCACCAGCTGCACCATCTCGCCGGTCTCGACCGACCAGATCCGGATCTTGTTATCGGTGTTTCCAGTGATGACAAAGTTGCCGTCGGAAGACCAATCGATCGCGGTCACACCGCTTGGATGGTTGAGAACATGCCGACGCTCGCCGGTCTCGGCGTCCCATAGCCACGCTTCCTTGAAGGCGCCGCTATAGACCCATTTTCCATCGGGAGAAAAATCGACCGACCAGGCGGAGCTTCCATGGTCTATCACCCTGATAACCTCGCCCGTCGCGACATTCCACATTCGGACGGTATGATCACCGCTTGCCGTTAGTGCGGTCTTGCCATCAGGCGAGAAGGTTACGCCACGCACATAGTCTTCGTGATCGAGAAACTTCACGACCTGGCCTTTGATCAGATCCCACACCAGCGCTTGTTTTCGCCTCGTGCCGACGATTGCCAGTCGACCGTCCGGAGAGACCGCCAGCGAGAAAATCGTCGCCTCGTTGTTGAGCTTGCTAAGCAACCTGCCCGTTTTCACCTCCCAAAGTCGGAGGTAGCCGTCGGCGCTGCCGGTTACGGCAACGTTCCCATTTCGCGTGATGTCTATGGCAGTGACCGCCATCTCGTGTTGGAACACCCGCTTGGTTACAGGTGGCGGAGCCGGAGCCGCCTGAATCTCGTCAATGATTTCGGGTTCGTCGTCTGCTGCCTGCGCCGTCGGTGCGGCGACCAGCGAGGCGACAAGCAATATCGTCCAGGCGATCCCGCGTCCGGCTGCTCTGGTGCGTGCAAGGAAAAGCATGCACCGATAATGGTGTTTCAATGCCGTCAAGTCCATGGAGCTTGCGTCCCGATACAACCAACGTTCAAAAGTTGCGAAACGAAAAAGGGCCCGACTATGCGGACCCTCCGTTCCTTCACCGACTTCGTTCTACCTCAGGCAAACCGATCAATCACGCGGCCAAGGGACTGCGTAACCGCCGAATCGCGTTCCTCGTTGCCGGCCTCCGGGAACTGGTTTGCAGTATCTTCCTCTTCCTCGTTGGCGTCGTCCGTCGCCGTCGCGCCCTGCGCCGCGCTGCTCAGCGAAACCTCGTCTTCGCCGCCAATCAGTGGATCGGTCCTCGGCGAGGTGTCACCCGCCCGTTCGGCAGCCGACTGCGCCCGTCGCTCTTCTTCCTCAGGCGTAAGCTCGCGCGGCTCCCGATCCTCCGCTGAAGCGACGCCGCCAATATCCGTGAATGATCCAATACCTGCTATATCAGCCATAATCCGACCCCAATCGGATATGCACTCATAGAGTGCCTTGGTGCTTAACGACTCATATAGCGAGAATCGGCAAAATTCGCAACCCAACGCCACTTATTTTCGCGTAACCGATTGAAAAAACGGCCAAATTTTAGCTAGCGGATAATCTGGAATTAAGATTCCTGCAAGATCGCCTTTTTTGGTCGATCACGCGGTATGTGCCTTGATGCTAGTCGACAGCCCGCGGGTCCATGGCGTCCTGCAGCCCATCTCCCAGGAAGTTGAAGGCGATCACCGTGAAGAAGATCATCAGGCCTGGCCAGATCGCAAGCTGGGGCGCCGACCAGATTACTTCCTGTGCATTTGTCAGCATGTTGCCCCAACTGGGCAGCGGCGGCTGGATGCCGAGGCCGAGAAAACTCAAGACCGATTCGAAGAGGACGATATTGCCGATCGATAGCGTCGTCGCGACGATAATCGGTGAGACGACATTAGGGAGTATGTGCACCCACATGATGCGTGCCGCACCGGCGCCCTGGGCAACGGCGGCGAGCACGAACTCACGCGAGCGCATGGAGAGGGTCTCGACCCGCACCAGCCGTGCAACCGTGGTCCAGCCGACTAGGGCGATGATCAGGATGATGCGGTAGAGGCTGACGTCCTCCGACTGGGCGATCGCTGGGGGTAATCCCAGTTTGTTCAGATCGATCGCGGCCAGCACGATCAGCAGAGGCAGCAGGGGCAAGGCGATCACGCCGTCGGTGAAGCGCATGAGCAGGGCATCTAGCCGGCCGCCATAGAAGCCCGCGAGCAGTCCAATGAAGGTGCCGATCACGGCCGAGGCAATTGCTGCAACCAGCCCGGCCGCCAGCGAGATGCGACCGCCGTAGAGCAGTCGCAGCAGGAGGTCGCGACCGATCTCGTCGGTTCCCAGCGGGTGCTGCCAGGAAGGTGCCGCGAAACGATCGAACAGGTTTGTCGTCTCGACGCTGATGCCGAGCAGCCACTCGACCGCCGGTGCCGCCAGCGAAAACAGCGCCAGCGCAGCGATGACGCCTGCGCTGGCAACGGCCAGACGATGCTGCAGGAAGCGGCGGCCCAAGCGCCTGCCGCGGATCGCGACGTCGGAGGAGCCGGTTGCGTCGAGGAGCGTCAACGGCGTTGCTCCAGGTTGACGAAGGTGATGCGCGGGTCGAGCCAGACATAGGCGACGTCAGCCAGGAAATTGCCGAGCAAAGTCAATCCCGTCGCGAACATCAGCCCGACCAGCGCCAGGTTGTAGTCGTTGCCGAGGATCGAGTCGTAGATCATCTTACCCATGCCCAACCAGGAGAACATGGTCTCGGTGATCAGCGCCCCGGAGAACATCGCACCGAAGCTGAGCGCGACAATCGTCACCAGCGGCAACAGCGCGTTTCGCAGGGCGTGTGCGGTGACCATGCGCGACAGACCGACACCCTTGGCGCGGGCCGTGCGGATGTAGTCCTGACGCAGGGTCTGCAGCATGCTGGCGCGCATGAAGCGGGTGAAGCCGCCGGCAGTCAGAAGCGTCAGCGTTGCGACGGGCAGGATCAGGTGTTCGAGACGCGTTCCGAAGCTACTCAAGCCGCTGGCTGCATCATGGCCCATGCCGCCGGCCGGCAGCCAGCCGAGCGTCACCGCAAACAGGATGATGAGTAGCAGCGCGAGCCAGAAGGGCGGCACTGAAATGCCGGCGAAACATGTCAGATTGATCGCATAGTCGAGCCGTGAATAGGGCTTTAGAGCCGCGTAGATGCCAACCGGCACGGCAATCGCCAGCGCCAGTACGAGACTGAGCCCAAGCAGCAGGACGGTATTTGGCAGCCGTGCGCCGAGCACCTCCATCACCGGCCGCGTATGCAGTCGCGAATAGCCGAGGTTACCTTCGAGGGCACTTCCAACCCAGGCAAGGTAGCGGTCGAGAATCGGTCTATCGAGGCCGTAAAGCGCTTTCAGTCGCTGCGCGTCGGCGGCGGTCAGGTTGGGGTCCGAGGCAATCATGATATCGATCGGATCGCCTGGCATCAGACCCATCAGCCAATAGATGATGAAGGACATGGCCAGCAATACGACCAAGCTCTCGACGAGCCGGCCGGAGACGAAGCGCAGCATCTGGCGTTAGCCTGCCACGGATGTTGGCAGCCGCGGGTGTGTCATCGGCCTAATTGACGGCGTGCCAATCTTCGATCCAAAGGGCGGTTGGGTACTGGTGCCCCGTCGGCTCGATACCCTTTAGCCACTTGGGAAGAATGTAGGGGTTGGCGCGGAAATAGAGCGGCAGAACCGGCAGCTCGGTGGCGTAGATCTGCTGCATGCGGTTCCATAAAGCCTGATTGTCGCTTGCGTCGCAGACGGTCTCCATGTCGTCGAGTACGGTATCGAGTTCGGCGTTGCGAAAGGCCGTGAAGTTCTGGCCGGACCAGCCATTGTCGGCGGTTGGAATCATCGTCGAATGCAGCGTCGTGCGGGGAATGTTCTCCGGTGAGGAAATCCAGGCAAACATGCCCATTGCCGTGAACTTGCGCTGGCGCAGCGTCTCGCCGAAATAGACCCGCGCCGGCTCGTTGCGGATCCGCACGTCGACACCGACTTTGCGCCAATCCGCCTGCAGGACTTGCTGCACCAGTTCTCGCGTCTTGTTGCCGGCGGTCGTCATCAGTTCAAGCCGCAATGGCTCACCCTTGTCGTTGTGGCGAATGCCGTCTTTGAGGCTATGCCAGCCTGCTTCGTCCAGCAGCTGGGCGGCGCGCACGGGATTGAACGCGTAGCTCGGCGTGTCGGCGTAATAGACCCGATCGAGCGGGTTCGTCTGGCCGTGGGCGACCGGCTGATGGCCTTCGAAAAGCTGTTGGCTGACGGCGCCACGGTCGATGGCGTGCACCAGCGCGCGGCGCACGCGTCGGTCGGCCAAGATCGGATTGTCGAGATTGAGATCGATATGTTCGTAAATCAGCCCCGACTTATACGAGAAATCGAACTTCTCACCATGTCGCTTCTCGAAGGCGAGCGCCTGATCGAGCAGGAGGCCTAGTTCGCCCGCAATATAGTCGATATCGCCTGATAGCAGGTTGGCTGTCAGCGCTGCCGTGTTCTCGATGGCCTTGACGATGATGCGCTTGAAATGCGGTTTCTTGCCCCACCAGGTCGGGTTGGGTTCGAGCACGACATGGCTGCCGGAAACCACCTGCGTCACCCGGTAGGGTCCGAACCACAGGCCCGGATTGGTGGTGTCGGTCTCATAGGCACTGCGGTTCTTGTATTCCGCAGGTGCGGCGAAGTTGGCCCGGTCCAGATGCGCCGGCAAAACCTCGAAATCGTTGATCCCCGCGTAGTCGCAGGTAAACTTGTTGACGTGCATGGTGAAGGTCTTGTCGTCGTGCTGGTCGATGCTGGTGATGCGGTCGTAGAGCTCGAAGTTGCTGATGCCGGTCGTCGGTTCACGGCCTGTTTGCCAGGTGAATAGGACGTCGTCGGTGGTAATCGGCCTGCCGTCGCCCCAGACAGCGTCGGGGCGAATGGTGTAGGTCAGCGCGATGCCCTTCTTGCCCTCGGCGGTCTTCTCGATCCGTGCCGTGCCGCGTTCGAGATCGGGTAGCTCGGTGCACAGCATGCAGATCAGTTGCCAGTCCTTGTCGTAGACCGTGAACGGGCGCCGCGCCATCGCCAGGATGTAGGTCTTGGCGAGCATCGAATCGATATTCGGATTGAAGTTGGCCGGGAATTGACTGATGCCGATCACCAACTCGTCTTTCGCCGCGGCCGTATTGGCGGTCGGACCGGTCAGAAGGACGGCGAACAGTGCGGCGAATACCGCCGCCGGAAACCGCATGCGCATGATGAAACGCCTCCAACTCTCGCTTTGCGCATGATCGTATCACGCTGCGCCGCTGATTAAGAGAGCTGGTCGAGCGGATGTGAGCTTGGCGGTGCTATGGCCGGCAGGAAGTGGTCAGCCGGCCTTGTCCGCTTCGGCGCTCGACCAGTCGTCCGGCGCATCGAGGTAGGCGCGGACCTGAGCTAGACTCGGCTTGTCCAACAGGCCCTCTTGTTCGGCGCAGTCCACCACGTCCCGCCAGGTCGCCAGCGCATGCAGCGTGACGCCGGCCTCACCGAGCGTGGTTATGCTTTCGGGGAAGATGCCGTAGTGGAAGACCACGAAGGTGTGGGTGCATTCGGCGCCGGCCTTGCGCAGCGCCTGCACGAAATCGAGCTTGGAGCCGCCGTCGGTTGCCAGATCCTCGACCAGAATCGCCCGTTGACCCTCTTCGAGGTTGCCCTCGATTCGTGCGTTGCGGCCGAATCCCTTGGGCTTTTTGCGGACGTAGCACATCGGCAGCATCAGCAGGTCGGCAATCCAGGCTGCAAACGGAATGCCGGCGGTCTCGCCGCCGGCTACGACGTCGAGCGCGTCGCCGCCAATCTTCTCGTCGATCAGGGCGCACGCCAGCTCCATCAGGTGTTGCCTTTCTTCGGGAAAGGCGATCAGGCGCCGGCAGTCGACATAGACCGGGCTCTGCTTGCCGCTAGTAAGGGTGAACGGGTCCTCGGGCCGGAACAGCACCGATTTCGTTTCCAGCAGAATGCGGGCGGTGATTTGGGCCGGGCTCGGGGAGGCGGATTGCGGATCGGTCACGATCGCTCTTTCGTTGTTATGGTTAGTTGGCGCGGCGGTGGAAAATGTAGCGTCCGTTCTCGAAGGTTTCAAAGAAATGCTCGAGGGCGGGGTGATGGATCGGCTTGGCGCTGCCGTCGGCTTCGAGGTTGCGCTCGGCGACATAGGTCATGTGATCGGCCTCATGCACCAGCACGTGATACCACGGCTTGTCCTTCGGCGGCTGCGAGCGCGCCATCGACTGATACCACTCCTCGGAGCTCTGGAAATCGGGATCGACGTCGACGATGACGCCGCGGTAGTCGAACAGCCGGTGATGCACGAGTTGGCCGGGCGAAAAGAGCGCGTTGAGCGGCGTTGTGTGCTGCGGTTCGGTCATGGCCTACGGTGGTGCGGCGAACGCCGTCAGAGTGTACGTGCATTTCCATATAGCCGCTGCGCGCGCGGGGCAAGGGGCAGGTGTGGTAGCCGGACTCCTTTGCGCTGTGCGGGGGTGCGACTCCGCTTGACTCGGCGTGGAACACATAATAGAACAAAAAGAGAACAAATGAATATGGAGCGATCCATGGAGCAAGCGGTTTCCTGTCGAATCGACTGCCAAGGGCCGAGCGAGCCCGAAGCCATGCGGGCGTTGCGCGCCCGCGTCGCGGCGATCGAGCGCGGTAGCGTCTGTAGCGATGGCTCTGGCATGGCGGAACAGGACATCCTGCCGCTGGGGCTGGCCGAGATCGACCAGACGCTGCCGGCCGGCGGGCTCGCCTGTGGCGCCGTGCACGAGGCCGCGGGCAGTGCCGTTGGCGGTTTCGCCGCCTGGCTTGCCAGCCGTCTGGTCCGGCATCGCGGCGGGGCGGTGTTGTGGTGCCTGAAACTGGGCAGTACGGGCCAGCTCTACGGACCGGGGCTGGCGGCTTTCGGACTCGATGTCGGCGGTCTGATCATCGTCCGCCACCGCCGCCGCGCGGAGATGTTGTGGGTGATGGAGGAGAGCCTGCGGTGCCAGGCGTTCGCGGCGGTGATCGGTGAATGCGACGAGGAGATCACCCTGGCGGCAAGCCGCCGTCTGCAACTGGCGGCGGAGAGCGGTGGCACGACCGGCCTGATCCTGCGGCGGGGCGGGATAGCGATGGCGGCTGGCCGCAGTGGAGCAAAACTCATTCCCAGCGCCTGCGCCAGCCGTTGGCAAGTCGATGCCGCGATCGGTTGGGGTAGCCAGGAGGCAATCGAAACGGAAGCCGGACCGTTCGGCATGGGAACGTCCCGCAGCGGGACACGCTGGCAGCTGAGCCTGCAGCGCTGCCGGGGTGGATTTGGTACGGGGACATGGCTGGTGGAACATGACGAAGCGACGGGTGATTTCAGTCTGGTTGCCGCGCCTGGCGACCGACCGGCTGAGGCGGGCGAAGAGCGCCGCCTCGCGGGTTAAGCCCCAGAGTGGGGAGAGACCGCAGGACAGATCCCGGGGCAGGGCGAGACTGCCGGGCGCGGAGAGGCCGCTTGCCGTCGTGCATGACAGCGGCGGCCGCACGCTGGTTGGCGCGGTCAACGAGGCGGCCGCCGAAGCCGGCCTCTTTCAAGGCATGAACCTGGCCGATGCGCGGGCCTTCCTGCCGTCGATCGAGACCACACCGGCCGATCCGGCGGCGGATGCAGCGACGCTGCAGCGGACTGTCCGCTGGTGCGGTCGCTATTCGCCCTGGACCGCCATGGACGGGCTCGACGGCATCTGGCTCGACACCACCGGTTGCGCTCACTTGTTCGGCGGCGAACAGGCGCTGCTGGACGATCTCGTCGGCCGGCTCGAGCGCTTCGGCTTTACCGTGCGGGCGGCGCTGGCGGATACGCCGGGTGCGGCGGGGGCCGGGGCCCGCTTTGGCGTCACGGGCCGGGTCGCCAGCCGCGGCGGCGCCCGCCCGGCGCTTGCCCTGCTGCCGACGGCGGCATTGCGGCTCGGTGCCGGCATGGCGGCCGGACTTTCGCGTCTCGGCCTGCGCTCCGTCGGCGATCTCTACGAACTGCCTCGGGCGCCGCTGGCGGCCCGCTTCGGTGAAGACCTGATACTCAGGCTCGATCAGGCGCTGGGCCGCGTCGACGAGCCGATTTCGCCGCTCCCCGAGAGGCCGCGATATCATGTGCGCGTCGTGTTCGCCGAACCAATCGGCCAACACGAAGCCATAGCGGCTGGACTCGAGCGTCTGATCGCCCGAATCTGCCGCCGCCTCGAACGTGGTGGGCGTGGCTGTCGCCGGCTCGAGTTCACGCTCTACCGGGCCGATGGAACGCTGCAGCAGCTGCAGGTCGGGACATCGCGTCCGATCCGCAGCCCTAAACACCTGGGCCGGCTGTTTGCAGCCCGCCTGGATACGCTCGACCCCGGCTTCGGCGTTGAAGCGATGGCGCTGGTGGCCCCAGTGACCGAACCGCTGGCGGCGCGGCAATCCAGTTTGCCGGCAGGGTCCGCCCGAGCGGCGGCACAAGCCTCCAGAGACTCTCCGGCGAGTGAGAGGTCTCTACCAAGTGAAGGAGCCGGGGTCCTGGCGCTGAGTCCGTCGGCGCCGCTTGCCGATGCCGAACTCGGTCAGCTGATCGACCGCCTCGGCAACCGTCTCGGCTTCGATGCGGTGCTGCGGCTGGCGCCACGCGAAAGCTTTCTTCCCGAGCGCGTGGCCTGCGAGGTACCGGTGTTCGACAAGACGGCGCCCTGCTGGAGTCCGTCCCCATCCGCGCCGCGCCGGCCGCTCAGGCCGTTACGGCTGCTCAGGCGGCCCGAACCGGTTGAGGCGATGGCGCTTGTCGCGTCGAGGCGGGCCACAGAACGGGAGATACGGGAGCTGCCGGATCAGGAGCTGTCCGAGGAGGCTGGGCCGCCGATGCTGTTTCGCTGGCGGCGGGTCGTTCACCGGGTGCAGGCCGCCGAGGGACCGGAACGGGTCGCGCCCGAATGGTGGCGTGAGGACAGGAGCTGGGCGTCCGGATGCCGCGACTACTGGCGGATCGAGGACGCCGATGGCCGCCGGTTCTGGCTCTACCGCGAAGTGCGGGCCAAGCCAGCCGCCGCGCCACGCTGGTTCCTGCACGGCCTGTTCGCCTGAAGGCGATTGATATGCAAGCCGTTGCTGCCGAGTGGCGCTGATGCCCTCCCCCTACGTCGAACTTCAGGTCACCAGCAATTTTAGTTTCCTGCGCGGCGGCTCGCATCCGGATGAATTGGCGTTGCAGGCGGCAGCACTGGGGCATCAGGCAATCGCCGTGACCGACCGCAACACTCTGGCGGGTGTAGTCCGCGCCCATGCCGCGGCCCGTGAAGCGGGCATCCGGCTTGTCGTCGGCGCCCGGCTCGACCTCGAGGATGGCGCCAGCCTGCTGGCCTATCCCACCGACCGCGTCGCCTATGGGCGGCTGGCGCGCCTGATCACGCTCGGACGCCGGCGCGCCGTGAAAGGAGAATGCCGGTTGACCCGCGGCGATGTGATGCACTGGGGCACGGGCATGATCTTCATCGCCGTGCCGCCGGAGGATCTACCCGATTCGGCCAATCCAGCCAATCCGCAGGATGCCTTTGCCGTGCAGCTGCGCGAGTTGGAAGCTGCCTTTCCCGGCAACTGTTTCTTGGCCGCGCATCATCTCTACCGTGGCGACGACGCCCGCCGGTTGCTGCGTCTGGCGCGCCTGGCGGAGGCTTGCGCCACACCCATGGTGGCAACCAACGACGTTTACATGCACGATCCGCAGCGCCGGGTGCTGACCGACGTGCTGACCTGCATCCGCGAGAAATGCAGCATCGATGAGGCGGGCTACCGGCTGTTTGCCAATGCCGAGCGGCATTTGAAGCCGGCTCATAAAATGGCGCGGCTATTTGCTGGCTATCCGCAAGCCGTGGCGCGAACGGCCGAGATCGCGGCGCGCTGCCGCTTCAGCCTGGACGAGTTGCGCTACGAATATCCCGATGAGGTCGTCGAAAAGGGCTGCACGCCGCAGCAGACGTTGGAACGGCTCGCCTGGGAGGGTGCGGCAAGCCGCTATCCCGCAGGCCTGCCGGACAAGGTCCAGGCACAGATCGAACACGAGCTCACACTGATCGACGAGCTCGACTACGCACCCTACTTCCTCACCGTCCACGACCTCGTCCGGTTCGCCCGGAGCCGCGATATCCTCTGTCAGGGCAGGGGATCGGCTGCCAATTCCGCCGTCTGCTATTGCCTCGGCGTCACGGCGGTGGACCCGGCGCGCATCGACCTCTTGTTCGAGCGTTTCGTGTCGGCCGAACGCCGCGAGCCGCCCGATATCGACGTCGATTTCGAGCATGCGCGCCGCGAGGAGGTGATCCAGTGCGTCTATGAGAAATATGGCCGCGAACGGGCCGGGATGACGGCCACGGTCAACTGCTACCGCTCGCGCGGTGCGATCCGCGAGGTCGGCAAGGCGTTGGGGCTGAGCCAGGACACGCTGGGCGCGCTCGCGGGTCATTCCTGGGGCTCGTCGAACAAGGTTGACAAGAGTTCTGCCGACGAGCTCGGGCTCGACCGCTCGGATCGCCGGCTTCAACAGGCACTCGATCTGGCCGCCGAGCTGATCGGCTTTCCGCGCCATCTGTCGCAGCATGTCGGCGGTCTCGTCATCACTCGGGGCCGTCTGGACGAGGTCGTTCCGATCGAGAATGCGGCGATGCAGGATCGCACCGTCATCGAATGGGACAAGGACGATCTCGACGCGCTCGGCATGCTCAAGGTCGACGTGCTGGCGCTTGGCATGCTGACCTGTCTGCACAAAGGGTTCGATCTGATCCGCCACTATTACGGACGCGATCTCGACCATGCCAGTGTGCCGTCCGAGGATCCGGCGGTCTATGCGATG
>CAZCVU010000039.1:0-1181 GCA_964501745.1 uncultured Flavobacteriales bacterium
AAGGCTTCCGGCATGGATGTGAAATTCGTTGCCATTGTCGCGGCGATTGAGATTGGCCCAGCTATTGACCTTCCAATCCGGCGTGACGGCGTTACCAGTGCGATCGCAGGTCAGGCTGGTAGCCACGCGTTCCGCGGCGGCTAGGAGCTTGCGGCCTGCTTCTCCACCCCAATCATGAAAATCCCAGGACGACTGCCAACCACCGCGGTTGGAGTGATCTGTACTCGGTACGGATTGGGCGCGTTCGAGGATCAGCGTCTTGAGTACCGGGTTGATTTCAGACGCTTCTGGAAGTGGGGCAACCGCGACCGGAGTCGCAAAGAAGCCCTGAATCGTAAGCTTCGCGGGGGTCCGTAGCTGTGGTGTCGACATGGCTCGTCCTTCCGCCTGCAGCTAGGTCCGGACAAATAGGTTGATGGCGATTGAGATGCGGGTGCCTGCACCCCGATAGGGAGTCACAGAGTGCTGCAACCACGATGGAAAGATCACCATCAGGCCGTTTTTCGGTCTTATTCGATGATAGCTACCGGCATTTTCGCCCCCAGGCACGTTCATCCGCACGGCCGAGCTGTACATGACCGGAGCCGGTCCACGCGGGTCGAACAACTCAAGCTCGCCGGCAACCGAGCTGTCGCTGGTGATGCCACCGTCGTCGGCGTAGTAGACTCCCGACCAGAAGCAGTTTGGATGGGCATGCGCCAAACTGGCATCACCGTCTGGGTTCACAACTGCGCGGGCACTCAGGCTCCATGGTATCTCCTGCGATGGGGATGTGTTCTCTGCAGGCCGGATCTGTGTCATATCGTGGCTGATCGCGGCAAAGGACTCGAGTAATTGCTTCGCCGTCTCGCCGCCCCAGGATGCAAAATCCCAGCCCGAGCGCCAACTGACGGCATCACTGTCCGGCCGGCCTGTCTCCTCAGACCTGCGCGCGAGGATTGTCTGTCGCAGCTCCATGTTAAGCTGCTCCGGGTCCTCCAATTCGGCAAAAACCACCGGTGTCGCAAAATATGCGCGGACTTCGACGTCTGTTGGCTGCGATGTCGTTTCCATAAGGTCGCCAATGTTGCCGGGCTTACGTGGACTGTACCCCATGACGCTCGTCGAGTGGCCAGCGCGGGCGCACGGCAAAATCAAGCTCGTCGATGAGGCCTCGTCGCAGGCGCTCGATCCCTGCCCAC
>CAZCVU010000039.1:1191-11568 GCA_964501745.1 uncultured Flavobacteriales bacterium
TAGCCGCATTGTCGGTGCACAGCGCGGCCGGCGGTGCAATAAATTCGAGACCGGCTGCGTTCGCAACTGCGGCCAGCCTTGCTCTGAGATGTTGGTTCGCTGCGACACCGCCGGCCAGAACTAAGGATCGACCTTCGGGATATTCATCGCGGAACCGTGCGATCGCGTTGCCGCAGCGGTCGGCAAGAACGTCGGCAACAGCGGTTTGGAAACTGGCCGCGATGTCGGCGGCGTCCGTAGCGTTGATATAGCCGTCTGCCAGACGCGCGACTTTGTGGCGTACCGCGGTCTTGAGGCCTGAGAAGGAAAAATCGCAACCGGGTCGCCCCCGCATCGGTCGCGGCAGGTCAAAGCGGGCAGGGTCGCCATTAACCGCCGCCCTCTCGATCGCCGGCCCGCCCGGATAACCAAGTTCCAGCAATGTCGCGGTCTTGTCGAAAGCTTCGCCGGCCGCGTCGTCTACGGTGGTGCCGTAACAGTGATAGTCGGTCGTGTCGGCAATCGCCAGGAGCTGCGTGTGGCCGCCTGATACGAGAAGCAGAAGATAGGGGTATTCGATATCCTCAGTGAGGCGCGGTGTCAGCGCGTGGCCTTCCAGATGATTGACGGCAATAAGTGGCAACTCGTGAACCAGGGCAACTGCCTTGGCCGTCATCATGCCGACCATGATGCCGCTGATCAGGCCTGGCCCGCCGGTCGCGGCAACAGCATCCAGATCCGCGAAGTCGATGCGCGCTTCCTCTACTGCCTGGGCCACCAAGCGGTCGATATGGGTCAAATGGCTGCGGGCGGCAATCTCTGGCACGATTCCACAATACGGTCGATGCTCATCGACTTGCGAAAGTACGATGTTGGACAAAATCTCGCGGTCGTCGCTAACCACGGCCGCGGCCGTCTCATCGCACGAGGTTTCGATACCGAGAACACGCATGGCGGCAGCGTTGTAGCGCGCCGTAGCAGTCCATGCAAACCAGCTCAGTCGATCATCGCGAATGGACTTCGGGTGCTTCCGTCCTGCTCTCGATCGCGGTAGAGATTGCTCATGGTTGATCCAGCATCGAACGTAGACGGTGTTCTGCGCCTTGGAACGCGCGCCTCGCCGCTGGCGATTGCCCAGACCTCGCTGGTGCGCGGGCAGCTCGCCGCGCTCTATCCGGCGCTCGAACTCGAGGTTGTCGAGATTGCTACTACCGGCGACAGAGTCGTCGATCGGCGGCTCTCGGAAATCGGTGGAAAAGGCTTGTTTGCGAAGGAGATAGAAGAGGCTTTGGTGGCCGGTCGGATCGACGCCGCGGTTCACTCCATGAAGGATCTTGAAACCCGGCTGCCCGACGGCCTCAGCATCGGCGCCGTTCTCACCCGCGAGGATCCGCGCGACGCCTTTGTCGGCAAGGACGCTGTGGCATTGGAGGCGCTGCCGCATGGTGCCGTCGTCGGCACAGCATCGCTGCGCCGCCAAGCCCAGCTCCTGGCGCTTCGGCCAGATCTGGAAGTTGTGCCGCTTCGCGGCAATGTCGGGACTCGGATCGAAAAGATCAAGGCCGGGCATGCTGACGCGACACTGCTTGCGCTTGCCGGATTGAATCGGCTCGGGTTGGCGGGAGCCGCAACGCAGGTCGTATCGCCGGAGATCATTCTGCCGGCGGTCGCTCAGGGCGCAATTGGCGTCGAAATTCGCAAAGATGATGAACGCGCGCGCACCGTGCTGGCGGCAATTAACCATGCCGATAGCGCCATCTGTGTCTCCATTGAACGTGCCTTTCTGGCCGTACTCGATGGGTCCTGCCAGACGCCCATCGCGGGCCTTGCTGAATTGACGCGGGGGCGAGTCAGCTTGCGTGCGCTCATCGCCCGACCCGATGGCACAGAGGTCAGGTACGCCCGTCGTGATGCCGACGCGAGCGATGCGCTTGCCATGGCTGCGGATGTCGGCCACGAGCTGCGGGCAGTAATTGGTCCCGACTTCTTCAATCAGGGATAAGATGGCAGACCGACAGGTGACCATATTGGTGACGCGCCCAATTGAGGATGCGCAGCCGCTGGCAGCCGAACTTCGCAGCCGCGGTGCCGAGGTTCTGCTCGAGCCGATGCTGGATATTGTCGCGCTTGAGGACGTCGTCCTCGACCTGAGCACTACTACAGGCCTGCTCTTTACGTCGGCGAACGGTGTTCGTTCGTTTGCGAGGATCAATGAGCAGCGAACCCTCAAGGTTTTCGCGGTCGGTGACGCGACGGCGGCGGCGGCACTTGCGGCCGGCTTTGGCGATGTCGACAGTGCAGACGGCAACATTGAAGATTTGGTTGCGCTGGTTAAGAAGACTTGGCCGCTGGACTGCGGCCCGCTTCTGCATGCCGCAGGCCGGACAATCACCGGCGACCTGGCGGCGCAACTTCGGCGGTCCGGTTACGATGTTCGCAGAACTGCGCTCTACGATGCCACGACGGCAACCGCTTTTAGTGAGGGATTGTGTGTGGCCCTGCGAGCAGGGCAGCTCGATTTCGCGCTGTTTTTTTCTCCCCGTACGGCAAACACCTTTGTTAGTCTCGCCAAGACCGCCGGCCTCTGCGACACTTGCGAGGGGGTGGATGCTATTTGTTTAAGTACTGCAGTTGCCGACGTGCTCGCCGCGCTGCCATGGCGCTCCCTTACGGTGGCTGCCGAACCGAACCAGAGATCGCTGCTTTCTGCCGTTGACGGACAGCTTGCGCATACGAATCCATGACTGACGATATTGAACCGCCAGGACATCGCACAACCGAGTTACCGGACGCTGCCCACGTGATTCGTTGCCTCGGCGGAATCAGGCCTACGGCGTCGTTGCTTGGCGTCGCGGTGAGTACGGTTCAAGGCTGGAAAGAGCGCGGCGCCATTCCGCAGAATCGTCATCAGGCCATCCTCGAGGCGGCGGAGCGGCATGGTGTAGATCTTGCCGCAGGTGCGCCGCTGGCAGCCGAAAGCTCGTCGATCTTGCCGCAGCAGCCGCACTCCACGGCTACCGACTCGCGGGCCGGGTCACTGACGGACCAAGCGGCGTCGCCTGCAGCAGAGCCGGCCGGCAGCGCTGAAATGCATGGCGCAAGTCCGAACCGCAGGGTCGCTTGGCTCGCATTGACACTGGCGGGCGCGGCGCTGATCGCTGTCGTCACCCAGCCGGGGTGGCAGCCGGTCTTGTTCCCAGATGTGGCGCCGAGCCTGGCGGAGTCCTCGTCAACGCTATCTTCAGGTAGCCAGATTGCGGCGATCGAACGCCGCATCTCTATCCTTGAGGAGGGTATTGAAACGCTTACGGTGCGATCTGAGGCGGCGCCTTCCGGGAGTGAACTGGCGACACTGAGCGACCGCATCACGCTTCTTGAACAATCCGCTGTCGCCGACAGCTCCATTACGGGTCTTGCGGCAGAAATCTCAACACTCGGCGATCGCCTGGCCGTCCTGGAGCAGGGTCTGACAGGCCAGGACGCGGCGGCTGGCATTGACTCACTCAAGGCCAGCATTGGCGCACTGAGTTCCGAGGTTGCTGCTTGGAGCGCGGGGCTGGTGTCGCTGAACGAGCGCGTCACACTCCTTGAACAATCTGCCGTCGCCGACAGCTCCACTGAGGGTCTTGCGGCAGCAGTTTCGACACTCGGCGATCGCCTGGCCGTCCTGGAGCAGGATCTGACAGGCCAGGACGCGGCGGCTGACATTGGCTCGCTTAAGGCAAGTATCGTCGCGTTGAGTACGGAGGTCGCGGTCTGGAGCGCACGGCTGGCCGCGCTCGAGACCGCGCCGGTGAGCGAAGGCGGAGCTGTTGCGTCGCATGTGCTGGCAGTCGGACAACTCGATGCGGCGATCCGCGCGGGCGCACCCTTCGCTTCGGCCCTCGAGCGTATGCAAATGCTGGCCAGCGATGACTTCATCATGGCCGGCGCTTTGGCTCCGCTCACTGTGTGGGCGGAAGCTGGCATCCCGACCGTGACCGACCTCAGGCTTCGCTTCAAGTCGCTTTTGCCGGAGCTGACGCGACCCGCGGTGACCGCTTCCGCCGGCGATGGTTGGTGGCCCCGGGTTCGAGATCGGCTGACTGGACTTGTCACCGTGCGGCGTATCGGCACGGGCGAAAATCTGTCGCCGCTCGCGCGCGGTGAACAGGCAGTTGAGCGCGGCGATCTCGAAGCAGCTATTGCCGCGTTGGAGGAGGGGGCGGCCGCGCGCGGCGAGGCTGTCCTGTCCTGGATTACGCATGCCAAGGCGCGGCTCGCGGCCGAGGCCGCGCTAGCATCGCTGGAAGCGTATGCCTTGGACGAACTCGCTAAGGCCGGTACGGCGACACCGTGATCCGGATACTCGTCATCCTCGTGCAGATTGCACTTGTGGTCGCCGCCGCCGTATGGCTTGCCGATCGGCCAGGCGTTGTGACGATCGACTGGCAAGGCTGGCGCATCGAGACATCCTTCTGGCTACCGGCGCTTGCGCTGCTGGCGTTCGTAGTTGTTGGCGCGCTGGCATATCGAATTTGGCGCTTTCTGCGCCGGGCGCCGCGCCAGTTGGTCGAGGCTTCTCGGTCGAACCGCCAGCGGCGGGGCTACAAGGCGTTGAGCCATGGCATGGTGGCGCTTGCCGCGGGCGACGCCGGCGAGGCGTTGCGCCATGCACGGCGCGCGAACGCGCTGCTCGATGACGCGCCACTGACCATGCTGCTGACGGCACAAGCAGCGCAGCTCGGGGGCGATGAGGTCGCGGCGAAGCGTTATTTCGAGGCCATGCGCAGCAATCCTGAGACGGCGTTTCTTGCGGTGCGTGGATTGCTGACGCAGGCCGTTAAGGCGGATGATAGCGGCGAGGCCTTGCGGCTGGCCAATGAAGCTCACACTCTGCGGCCGACGACCGGTTGGGTTCTCGAGCAGTTGTTCGATCTGCAGACTGCAGCCGGTGACTGGCAGGCCGCCGACAACACAATGAAGGAAGCGGCGCGGCATAAGACGATCGATAAGATTGAGGCGAAACGCCGCCGCGCCGCAATCTTGGTGGAACGCGGGCGGGACGCCTCGGCGCGGGGCGAAGCGGCGGCGGCCCTGGAGTTCTCACGTTTCGCCTACGAACTCGACCCCGAGCTTGTGCCGGCGGCGATTCTATACGCGCGCCAGCTTTCTGAGGACAGCCGCAAGCGACGAGCTACCCGCGTCCTTGAAGACGCCTGGCGCCGGCAGCCCGGCCCCGAGCTTGCCGAAGCGTATCTTGCCCTCGATGCAACCGGTGACACACTGGCGCATGTCAAGCTTATGCAACGTCTACTCGCGCTCGCCCCCGATCATGTTGAAAGTCATATTGCGCTCGGCGTGGCAGCTCTGGCGGCCGGATTGTGGGGTGAGGCCCGCACGCATTTGAGGTCTGCTGCCGAGTCTGCGCCGACCGCCCGCGTCTGCCGTCTGATGGCGGATCTCGAAGAGTCGATGAATGCCGGCCAAGCGAGCGTACGGCTGTGGCTTGCGCGGGCGACAACCGCGGAGCCGGACAAAGTCTGGGTGTGTGGTAGTTGCGGTGCCGCCGCCAGCGCTTGGACGGCGCGCTGTGGAAACTGCGAAGCCTTCAACACCCTGGATTGGCGTGTGCCGCCACACGTGCTGACGCTCGGCGCGACGCAAGAGACAATTTCGTCGGAAGCCAACGCGTTGACAACAGGCTCCTGATAAGGTTCCGCCCAATCCGGCGAACAGATACTCACGGTAGCGACAGTCATGACCGAGCCTTGTCAAGGCCCAGATCTCAACACCCAAAGACCGAAGACGCCGGCCCCGCCGGGTGCGATCGACGCTCACGCTCACGTCTTCGGACCTCTTGAGCAGTTTCCCTATCTGGCGGAACGCGGCTATACACCGCCCGAGGCTTCGCTCGCTCAGTGGTTCGAGATGCACCAGGTGCTCGGCATTGAGCGCGGTGTTCTAGTCCAACCTTCCGTGCACGGCACCGACAATCGAGCCATGCTGGCGGCAATGGCGGAGGCCGGCCAACGCCTGCGCGGCGTTGCGGCGGTCGCTGCCGACGTCAGCGACAGCGAGCTCTCGGCGCTCAATGCTGCCGGCGTTCGCGCCATCCGCTTCAACCTGCAGTTCTCCGGTGGGGTCGCACTCGATGCCATGGCCGCGCTTGCGACACGAGTGGCGGATCTGGGTTGGCATCTGCAGTTTCTGATGGACGCCCGCGACTTGGTAGAGGTCGGCCCGCAGTTGCAACAATTGCCGACCGACATTGTGATCGACCATATCGGTTTCCTGCCGGCCTCGAGCGGTGTCGAGCATCCGGGCTTTCAGGCCTTCGTCGAGCTGGTGCGGAGCGGCAAATGCTGGGCCAAGCTTTCGGGACCGTACCGCGGCTCCGAGCAGGATCCGCCATACGACGATATCGCGCCCTACGCACAGGCACTCATCGCGGCCCGGCCGGACCGCATCATCTGGGGCACCGACTGGCCGCACCCGGCGCTCAATGGGCCGATGCCCAACGACGGCGAGCTGTTCGACCTGCTGGCGGTTTGGCAGCCGGACGAGGCCCGGCGGCGCGCGATTCTGGTGGACAATCCGGAGCGTCTATTCGGTTTCGACCCGCTTTGAGCGTAGCGACAACAGCGGCGCATGCTTGCGCCGGTCATCGGGCCGACCTATTTTTGCCGTAGTGCACACAGCGCAGGGTCTATGCCGCGTTAGCTCAGTTGGTAGAGCACAGCATTCGTAATGCTGGGGTCGCAAGTTCGAGTCTTGCACGCGGCACCATATTTTAGAGATTGTGAGAAGCATCGGAAGTTCGCCCGGTGGCTAGATGGGTGATTCCCGTGGCACGGCGTCAGCGTTGCCACGCATCCACACGGCGAGTAGCGCGGCTTTGCTCATCGCCAAACTCACGCCATGCGGTGAATGATTCAGGCTAGTTGGGGCCAAGTGATGCAGCAGGTACATATCAGGCAAGCCGGGAAAGAAGACAGTGTGGAGATCGCTGAGCTTTTCCTGATCTCGTCGGATGGCCTCGCGGAATACATCTGGAGCCAGGTCGCCGGGCCCGGAGAGACGGTCGCCGAGGCGGGCGCCCGCCGCTATGCCCGCGAAGGAGTAGCCTTCTCCTATGAGAATTGCCTGATCGCGGAACGCGATGGTGCAACCGTCGGAATGGCTCACAGTTTCGCCATGGAGGATGACCCAGACGCCGAACCGGAAAGCGATCCGGTGCTGAAGCCGTACAGCGAGTTGGAGGACTACGGCAGCCTCTACCTGTCTGGTATCGCGGTCGTCGAGCAGTACCGCAACGCGGGCATTGGCGCGGCACTGATGGAGGCAATAAATCAGCGCGCGAAAGAGCTTTCTCTACCGCGTATCAGTCTTATCTGTTTCGAGCGAAACGAAGGCGCGATGAGGCTATACCTGCGGCAAGGTTTCCGGGAGCTCGACAGGCGCGCCGTTGTACCGCATCCGGTACTGCATTACCGCGATGGCGATGCGGTGCTGCTCGCCATTTCGCTTAAGTAGCTCGATACGCGCCCGCCCGGGGTGACGCCATCATCATTGTGCCCGGCGGGGATGCCATTCCGGTCTTGCCGAGCCGCCATATCAATCTCCGTAGCAGCTTAGTTAGTAACTGCAGCCTCACTTGCGATGCGAAACTCGCAAGAGGAGGATCTGCTATCGTGGTCTGCCCTAGCTAATCATTTTGGCCATTTCCGCCCGTCTTTCATCCGCTGTCATGAAACCCGCATCCTCACGGCAGTGCTTTTCCGTTTCGGCATATATCTCCTCGTCCGTTTTGGACAAATCGATCGGGAATAGGTGGGGTTGGGGAATGTACCAGGGCGTGTGGACATAGATTTCGATCATGTTGTCTTCGGGATCGTCAAAATAGATGGCCCAGGCGTTGCCGTGGGTGGTCTCCCGAAAATTCTCCACTTTCTCTGCCATTGCGTAGGCCTTCATTTCGCGCAGCTCCTCGAGGGAATTGACGAGGAATGATATTTGCTGGTTGAGGTGGAAATTAACGTCCTCTGGCCGTCCCGACACGAGCACGAACTGGTGATGTTCGTCGGGACTGCTGGACATGAAGACAAGCTCCACCGCTGCCGAGCCGGCCGGCCCCCGGTCGGTGACGGTCAGGCCCATCACCCGCGTATAGAAATCCAGCATCCCCTCCAGATCCCGCGCGAACAGCGCCATATGGGTGAGCTGCGGTTTTGGTCGCTTGGCCATTGTCTTCGCCTCCTTCTGTCATGAATCGACATTCTTTCAGATGACTCATTAGACCGTTGCCGATGGTAGCCGAAGATCACGACTTGCGGAACGATCCGGAAACTTGCCTTGCCGGCAAAGCGACCAACGACGCAAACACGTCCTTGAACTACACTCCATTCTTGCCCTACGGAATGAGAAGGATTATTGGCCTGGTTATTCGTAAGGTCTGGGTCGAGGGTCAAGTCCCTCGATCGGCACCATTTTCCGACGTCGACACGCCGCCAGCAAGCTCCGAATAAGGGGTTGTCCATGTTTGACTTGGTTCCATCGGTCCTGGCGTTTGCCCTGGCGATGACCATTACGCCGGGACCGAACAACGTCATGGTCATGGCCTCGGGCCTGAACTTTGGCTATCGCCGGACAGTGCCGCACATGCTCGGCATTTCCGTTGGCTTTCCGGTCATGCTGGTTGCCGTCGGCGCCGGCCTGGGCGCGATTATTCAGGGTCATCCCGAGGTGCAGCGGGTCCTCAGCTATGTCGGCGCGGCCTATCTGTTGTGGCTGGCCTGGAAAATCGCTGTCGCAGCGGCGCCGGAGACCGGCGCGGTGGCGGGGCGGCCCATAGGTTTCTTTCAGGCAGCGGGATTCCAATGGATCAATCCGAAGGCCTGGATGATCGCGCTTGGCGCGGTCGCCACGTTTACTTCGGCCGATGGCAACTTCGTGACGGAGGTCGCCATCATCGTCGTCATTTTTGCAGTGGTGGTCTACCCGTGCGTCTCGGTCTGGGCGTTGTTCGGCGGGGCTCTCGGCCGCCTGCTTCACCGCCCGCACCTGCGCACCGTCTTCAACGTCATTGTCGCGCTCTTGCTGATCGCGTCGCTGGCGTGGCCCTTGGTCCTGTCGAAACCCTAAAATTCGGTTGCCTTGTTCGACCGTCGCGGCCATGCCAGCCTCTGCTGGCCATGTCATGGGGCGGGAGCAGCGGTGTCGCGAGGAGCTACCTAGTGACCATCCCCACCGCCTTCATCGCCGTGGTCTTCGTGGTCGTCGTGGTCGTGATCGTCATCGTCATCGTCATCGTCGTCGTCGTCATCGTCGTCGTCGTCGTCATCGTCGACTTCCACTTCCTCTTCGTCATCGACGACATCCCCGGCCAGTGCGGGGTCGGTCGGCGCCGCGGCAACACCGATTGTCGGGGCATCGCTCTGGGTGCTGACGCTGACACTTTGGCCTGCCGCCACGGTCACAGCTTGCGCATCGTCGCCGCCGCGCTGTTCGAATTCGATCTCGCCTTCGTAGACGTCGACGATCGTGCTGTTGTCGGTGACGGTTGCCAGGAAGTCGGTGCCGCGAATGCCGATGGTCGCCGAAGGTGTGACAATACGGTAGGCCTGTTTGTTCATCTTTCCGGTTACGAAACGGAACACGCCCTTTGAGAGCGTCAGCGTCATCTTCGAGCCGCCGCCGTCGGGGGCGTAAACGTAATCGTCGAGCACGACCAGGCTTTCCGAACCCATCCGCAATTGCGTCGCATCTCCAAACCGGATGCGCATCGCGCCATTCTTGACAGTCTCCATCGCTTCGTTACGGAACACGGCGTCGCGGATATTGACGCGTACCCGCTGGCGCTCGGGCGGCGTGCCAAATCCGTCCAGCCGCAAGTCGCGAATGACCCCAATTGAATTGGGATCGCTAGATCCTTGAGAGAGTTGGGTGGCGCTGTCCTCGGCCGTAGACGTGCGGCCCAGGGCGACTAATCCGGCGATGGCGATGAGTGCTAGGAGGACGGAGACCCGGTTCTGCATGTGCATAGTCTCGGCGTGTGATTGCTGATGATTTCCACAAGAAATGTCCGCATAATTTATGACGCTTAACAGGTTGGTGCTATTCCCCAGGGTGCGACCGAGTGTCTCGACAGCCTTTGAAACGGTCTGCCTACGGCACCGCTGAACATCCGTGCTATTTTCCTTGGTGAATTGCCGCAGCCGGTTCGATGATGCCGTCGAACGTGTACCGGAAAGGATCAGCAATGAACTATATTGAGCTGCAGGGATTGCGCGTACCCGCTCTGGGCTTCGGCACCTGGACGGTGACCGGCGCCGACTGCGTCGCGGCCGTACGTCGTGCCTTGGAGATCGGTTATCGCCATATCGATACGGCGGCAAACTACAGCAACGAGGCAGAGGT
>CAZCVU010000040.1:0-11556 GCA_964501745.1 uncultured Flavobacteriales bacterium
CGCCGCTCAAGACGTGAAACCAGCGAAATAGGAAGATCAACCAGTCATAATCCAAATAATCCATATCTTTTGTCTCCCAACGATTCTGATGATTACATGGCGCCGCCGTTGCCGATGGCCTCGACAACAACGACCATTACAACCAGGATTATCAGCCCCATTAGGATGGTGCCGGACAGTGATTCAAGCGGATTTTTCATGCGTCCCAGTCCCCTGATTTCATTGTTTGGATAGCGCCCGCAGTATAGAGCAACAGTCTGGTCTCGCAAGAGCCGGCCTGCTTCGCTCACCGGCTGGCCAGGCTCGCCACCGCTCTGCGACCTGACAGTACGCTGCCTTCGATCGTCGCTGGCAAGCCGGTCGCCGTCCAATCCCCGGCCAGCACAAGATTGCCGAGATCTGCTGCATTTGGTCCGGGCCGCCGGGCGACTTCGGCTGGCGTCTGCGCAAATGTGGCGCGTTGCTCTTTGACGATTCGATGCAGAGGCATGGCAGCGCCGCCCAATGCCATCGCCCGAGCGACGTCTACCCATAACGTCTCTGCGATCTCGGTGACGGGTTTATTTGCCAGTCGGTCGGCGGCGCTGACGGTTACGGCAACGACATCGGCGCGGGCGAAGAGCCACTGCGCCGTGCCGCCGATCAGACCGACAAGCGGTGCCCCGCCGGGCAGGGTCACCGGTCGATCGAGACGAAAATGAGCGTTGACGATGGCGCAGCTCGCCAGGGGCAAGGTGAGTTTCGGCAAGAGTTGCGCCGCGGCCTGTGGCGGCACGGCCAGGATTATCCGGTCCTCTGGATCGAGTGCTTCATCATCCTCGCCGAATCGCAGGCTTTGCACGCCTTCGCTTGAGGTCTCAAGACCGCGTAATCTGGATCCGAGTCGCACGCTTCCGCCCTTGGCCTCGATGTGAGCAACCGCCGGCTCGACAAATGCTTGCGATAGTCCGTCTCGGGCGATGTATGGGCGGCTGGCTTGCGCACCGCCCAATAAGACTGGCCGCACGACGGCTGCAAGAAGCCGCGCCGAGGCGTCTTTCGGGTCTGTATTGAGGGCTGCTGTCGCCAGCGGCGACCAAAGGCGCTCAAACAAGACGCCGTCGGGAAGACTGCCGGAAACCGTTGCGTCTGGCCCGGCAAAAAGCAGGCGAGTGGACTTCAAGAACTCAGCGATCGTTGCGTCGGGGATGCCTCGGTTTGCCATCAGTGGCCACCACGGCGGCCCAGGTCGAAGCGACCATTGGCGACCGTTACGCAGGTCAAGAAATGGAATTCGTGCAGGCTCGACCGCCAACAGCTCGTCTCGTGCGCCAATCGTGTCGAGAAAGTCGAGCGTCGCCCGATTGATGCCGAGCACCAGGTGGTTTCCGTTATCGATCGTGCGTCCGATGGCCGCGTCATGAAACGAACGGCAGCGGCCGCCGGCTTGCGCGGCCGCCTCATGGACGATCACGCGCCAACCTTGTTCGGCTGCACTGACCGCAGCGGACAGGCCGGAGAGTCCGCCGCCAATGATGTGCAGGGTGCTCACGGAGCCGGATGCTTCGGGTCGCGTGCCATCAGCCTACATATCGCAAGCCAGGCTTCTATGTAACAGTGTGTTTGGCTAACAGCGTATTTGGACTGCTGAATGGCGACTCCGGGATTCAGCTATTGTGCCGGCGAAGTACGCGCGCATGACCGTGAGCGCTTCCTGACCCTCCAGTTTACGCCGCCCGCGCGGCGGGAAGCGCTGCTCGCGCTCTACGCCTTCAACATCGAGGTCGCCAAAATCCACGAGATAGTGAGTGAGCCGATGCTGGGGCAGGTCCGCCTGCAATGGTGGCGCGAGGCGATCGACGAGGCCTACGGTGGCGTCCTGCGTCCGCACGAAGTCATGCAGGCCTTGGGGCCGTGTATTGCCGAGCACCAGCTGTCACGGTGCTATTTCGACCGACTGCTTGACGCGCGCGAAGCCGATCTCGACGATCGCCCACTACCGACCATGGCGGCATTGCAGGACTATGCGGAAGCCACATCCTCGACGCTGGGCTGGCTCGCTCTCGAGATCTTAGGCGCCAGTGGTGACGCGGCGCGGACAGCGGTAGGCCACGTCGGGGCGGCGTGGGCGCTCAGCGGACTGCTACGAGCCCTGCCGCTGCATCTCAAAGCGAAGCGCATCTATCTGCCGAGAGATCTGACGCTGCGCCACGGACTTGATCCGCAGGCACTCGTGGCCCCGCCCGCGGCGCAAGCAGGCGCTCGGCCGCTATGCAACGTAGTTGCTGAGATCGCTGATACGGCGCGGCTGCACCTCTCCGCTGCTCGCGCTTTGCGGCCAGAGGTGGAGGCCGCCGCCCTGCCGATGCTGTTGCCCGCGGTTATCTCGCGACACCACCTGCGGCGGCTTGCGCGGGCAGGGCATGACCCGTTTTCCAGGAGTCTTCCGCAGCCAGTCGCATTGTCCCGCTGACGCTGGCAGTGAACGCGCTGCTAAAGCGCTATTGATTCGATTGTGCCACGGTGGACGGTGATCCGCGTATTGCTCGCGTGAACGCCGCCAATATCCTCACTGATTTGCCAGGATGCCGATGCGCTCGGCCGTCAGTGCGTCGATTGCGTAGATCTGCTCTGCCGTGCAGTAGTCGGCGGGCAATTGCGCGATGTATTTGTTCTGGGCGAAGCGAAATAGACCTTCGATGCTTTCGATATCCTGGGCATCCCACATGCCACGCCTGTGCTGCCAGGCCATGAATGCGTCGAAATAGGGTTGCCATTCGAGATTGCAGTTCTTTGCCGCGGCCGCCAGTTCGGAGGTGTGCATGATCAGAATTGCCTCTTCGTCGGGAAGGCGTTTCTGCTGTGCCTGCAGCTGCCCGACGAGCAGAAACAGCGCCAAAATCACCAACATGAACTGCATTGAAGATACCGGTCGGACGGGGGGTCCTGGATATTGGTGCGGCATCGCTTGTCCTCGTGTCCGGACAACCCGCATCCGGCTGAATCGGAATTCTAAAGCGTCGGAAATTGCTACTCGGCGGCCTCGCGGGATCGTCCGAGCCACTGCTCGAGGTCGCTCAACGCCCGCGCCGATAGGGCCGATTTGCGCTCGCGGCCCTTGGCCGGCCGGCCGCTTTCCGGCGCGGCCAGAGGTGGAAACAAACCGAAATTGACATTCATCGGCTGGAAGGTAGCGGTTTCTGCACCTTCGGTGATGTGGGCGAGGAGGGCGCCCAGCGCTGTTGTTGGCGGCGGCGGGTCGACCGGCTGGCCGGTTCGCTCGGCCAAAGCAAATCGGCCGGCGAGCAGCCCAATCGCTGCCGATTCCACATAGCCTTCGACGCCGGTGATTTGGCCGGCAAAACGCAGCCGTGGCTCAGCACGCAGGCGGAGGCAGCCATCAAGCAACTGCGGGCTGTTGAGAAAGGTGTTGCGGTGCAAGCCACCGAGCCGCGCAAACTCGGCCTGTTGCAAGCCAGGAATCATGCGGAAGACACGCAGCTGTTCGCCGTATTTCAGTTTGGTTTGGCAGCCCACCATGTTGTAGAGCGTGCCGAGCGCGTTGTCCTGACGCAGCTGGACGACGGCATAGGGGCGCTTGCCGGTGTTGGGATCGCTCAACCCGACCGGTTTCATTGGCCCGAAACGCGGTGTGTCGGGACCGCGTTCGGCCATCACTTCGAGCGGCAGGCAGCCCTCGAAGTAGGGCGTGCTGAGCTCCCACTCCTTGAACTCGGTCTTTTCACCTTCGATGAGAGCAGCAATCAGCGCCTCATATTGAGCCTGATTCAATGGGCAGTTTATGTAGTCCTTGCCGCTGCCACCGGGCCCGGTCTTGTCGTATCGCGACTGGTACCAAGCCTTTGAAAAGTCGATCGATTCCTTGTGGACGATGGGTGCGATGGCGTCGAAGAAGGCGAGCGAGCCCTGGCCGGTAAGACCGAGAATGCCTTTGCTGAGCGAAGCTGAGGTGAGGGGGCCGGTGGCGACGATCACCTGGTCCCAATGCTCGGGTGGCAGGCCGGCGACCTCGCCGCGCTCAATCGTGACGCGTGTGTCGGTCTCTAGAGCTTTGGTTACGCAGGCACTGAAATTCTCGCGGTCAACTGCCAGCGCGCTGCCTGCCGGCACTCTGTTGCGGTCGCCGCAGGCGATGATCAGCGAGTCGCATTGCCGCATCTCCTCGTGCAGCAGGCCGACTGCGTTATATGCCGCATCGTCGGAGCGGAATGAATTGGAGCAAACGAGCTCGGCCAAGCCGTCGGTCAGGTGGGCGTCGGTGCGCTGCGCCGGGCGCATTTCATGTAGGACGACCGCTACGCCAGCCTGCGCGATCTGCCATGCCGCCTCAGACCCCGCGAGACCGCCGCCGATGATATGGATCGGCTGTAACGCCGTGTCGCTCATGCTGCTATGACATCAGGAAAAGACGGTCCAATCAAGCACAGCACTTCATGCGGGCACGAACGTTTCCGTGAACAGCCGGTCGTTGGCGATTGCGATTTGCAGGCAAATGCGGCGCCCTTAGCGACGCAGGGTGTAAACCTTCACCGGTTCCTCGATGCCACGCAGGTAGTGATTCCCCAGATCTTCGATTTCACGCTTGGTATGCCGGGCAAAGGCGCTGGAAAAGACAAGCGATTTGTCCAGATCCGATGACAGTTTCTCGAGCCTTGCGACGGTGTTGACGGCCGGGCCGATGACCGTGAAATCGAGGCGCTTTTCGGCGCCAATGTTGCCAAACATCACGTCGCCGACATGCAGGGCGATGCCGTGTGAGAGCGCTTGCTTACCCGCTTCAGCGCGCTTCTTGTTGAGCTCGGCGACGTTGGCGATCGCCTGTTCGGCGGCGGCAAGCGCGACCTCGCATTCGACGTTGGCGACGTGTGCGCGGCGGGACAGCGGAAAGATCGCCAGCATCGCGTCGCCGATGAACTTGAGAATCTCGCCACCGGCCTCTTCGACCGCGTCGGCAAGGCATTGGAAGAAATCATTCAGCGTTTCGATCATTTCGTCGCGCGCCGTCGTGTCGGACAGAGCTGTCGACTGTCGCAAGTCGCAATACCAGAGGACGGCCGGAATGGTCTGGCCATCGCCGCGCTGCACTTCGCCGTTGAGAACGCGCTGCCCGGCGATGTGACCGACATAGGTGTCGAGTAGGTTGGCCGTCGTGCGGCGTAGCGCCTTGACCTCCAATAGCCGTGAAGTGATCGACGCGACACGGTAAAGCTCCAGCGTCTCGGCATTGGAGAATCCACCCGGCCGGTCGGTCGCGAACGACATAGCGGTGCGCTCGCCACTCGAGAATTCAAGCGGCATTGCGAGATAGTCGGTGCCACCTGCGTCTGCAATATCCTGAGCGATGGGGTAGTCCGGCATCTGGTCGGGGTCGTCGAGCGCAAAGCGCACGGAAACGCCTTCCTCATAGACCGCACGTTGTGGGCTTTGCTGAAACATGCTCATGTCTTGCATGCCGTGTGGGCCATTGGATTCGGTGGCGTCTTTGCCACGCCATTTGACGACGTAGTAGCCCGAGATCTGCGGATGCAGCGTACCGACTATCACGCTGGTACGCAGCAGCGGCAACCCGTCCGCCTCAATGCGTTCGCTCAGCCCGCTCATGATCGACGTCAGGTCGGGAAGCCGCCAGGCCTCGTCCAGCAGCCAGTCGTAAGCCGAGGTGAAGGCCACGGTCGAGATTGCCTCGGCGTCTTCGCGTTTGGAAAGGGAGGTTGTCATTGGCGATATATGTGGTGCGTATCGAGGCGTCGTCCATAGTTGTGAGGAAGAGAAGTTATGGACCTCCTCGGTCAGAGTTTGAGCGGCGGTCGGGTGGTACCGTTGTAGGCTTGGCGGCGTTCGGGATTTTGCCCGTAATACTCTTCCATCATGGCGATGCTTTCCGGTGCGTCGAGCACGATCACTTCGATGCCCTGCCGTTCCATAAATGGCTGTGTCCCCGAGTCCGTATAGCTTTGCGTCTCGGCGACGACGACGGCCTTGGCACCGAACCGGATGATCGCGCCAGCACACATCGGACACGGCATCATGGTCGTATAAATAATGCCTCCAGCCAGTGTGTTTTGCACTTCTTCGGGTTTGCATGTCTTGGCGATGCTCTGCGCGGCATGGCGGTAGGCTTCCATCTCGGCGTGCGCGGTAGGATCGCTCGTCCGCATCAGCGTGTTGCGGCCGCGGCCCAGAATCTCGCCATCCTTAACGAACACCGAACCGATCGGCGAGTTTCCTTCGGCCATGCCAGCTTTGGCCTCCGCTATCGCCTCGATCATGAACTTATCCATCTTGCTGCCACCTTTGCTTCGCTTTCCGGAGCACTAAGCCTACCATGGCGCGTTGGCGTGTGCCGAACCTGCGCGCCAGCAGGTGAATTGGAGAATGCCGAATTGCAGTTGACGTTGTTGGGGACCGGGTGTCCGAGTGTGGATACGGCGCGCTACGGCCCATCGGCGCTTGTCCGCGCCGGTGAAGCGGCCCGTGTGCTCGTCGACTGCGGCTCGGGCGTGACGCAGCGGTTGCTCGAAGCCGGATGTGCTGGCCGCGATATCGACGCGCTGTTGTTGACCCATCTCCATTCGGATCACATCGTTGATCTATTCCAGCTGGTGATATCGAGCTGGCATCAGGCGCGCGACCGTCCGCAGCGAATCTTTGGGCCGCCGGGCACCAAGCGCTATGTCGAGGGGCTGATGAGCGTGTGGAAACCCGAGCTGGAGCAACGGATTGCGCACGAAATGCGGCCCTCGACGATGGCGCTTGAGATCGAGGTCGTCGAGTTCGGCGATGGCGAGATATTGCGGCTTGGCGAGCTTGTGGTGCGGGCGGTCGAGGTGCGGCACCAGCCGGTTAAACACGCCTACGGCTTCATCTTCGATGATGGCCGCTCGAAGCTCGCCGTCAGTGGTGACACGACCTACTGCCCGGCCTTGATTGATGCCGCCCGAGGCGCCGATTTATTACTGCACGAGGTCTTCATCCATCGCGAGATGAAGCCAGTCGCGGGTTACCGCACGAATGAGACCATCAGCAATGTTGCCTCTTATCACACGTTGTCCGACGTCGTCGGCAAAGTGGCGAGCGAGGCCGCGGCGAAATGTCTGGTCCTGACGCATTTCGCGCCGCCACGCTTCGACAAGGAAGCGTTGCTGGCCGAGGTGTGCCGCGACTTTACCGGTCCGGTGGTGATCGGCGAGGATCTGATGGCGTTCGATGTCGGGGAGCAGCAGCTCGCCTATTGCGGCGCGCTACTTGCTATTCCAGGAGCTTGAGGTCGCCCAGCATGGTTGGAATCAACTCCGAAACCGTCGGATGAATGTGCATGGCGCGCTGGATCACGGTGTAGGGCGCATCGGCGTACATCACGTCGAGGATGGAATGTACGATTTCGTCGCCGCCAATGCCGGGCCCGATTGGCCTGTACCAATGACTATTGCGTCGAATTTTTCCGCCATCGTTGCCTTCCCTATGGATCTATCGCCGGCACGATGCGACGTCGAATTCGGTGACGCCTTATGCGCGCTTGCGTTCGCGGCGTTTTGGCACAGCCTTTACGATGTGGTGAGTTAGATAGTCGCCGGTATAGGATGACTCGGCCTCGGCGATCTTCTCCGGCGTTCCGCTGGCGACCACAAAGCCTCCCGCATCACCGCCCTCTGGGCCGAGATCGACGATGTAGTCGGCGGTCTTGATGACTTCCAGATTGTGCTCGATGACGATGACCGTATTGCCCTGTTCGACCAGCGCGTGCAGTACGTCGAGGAGTTTGCGCACGTCGTCGTAGTGAAGACCCGTCGTCGGTTCGTCGAGAATATAGAGGGTGCGTCCGGTCGCCCGCCGTGAGAGTTCCTTCGCGAGTTTGACGCGCTGCGCCTCACCGCCGGAAAGCGTCGTCGCCGGCTGTCCGACCTGGATATAACCGAGGCCGACGCGCTGCAACGTCGTGAACTTCTCACGGATCGACGGAACGGCTTTGAAGAAGTCCGCTGCATCATCAACCGTCATAGAAAGAACGTCCGCTATCGTTTTGTTTTTAAATTCTATTTCGAGAGTTTCTCGATTGTAACGCGCGCCCTTGCAGACGTCGCATTGAACGTACACGTCGGGCAGAAAATGCATCTCGATCTTGATCACGCCGTCGCCTTGGCAGGCCTCGCAGCGGCCGCCTTTAACATTGAACGAAAAACGGCCGGCGGCGTAGCCACGGGCCCGTGCCTCGGGCAGGCCTGTGAACCAGTCGCGGATCGGTGAGAAGGCGCCGGTATAGGTCGCTGGGTTTGAGCGCGGCGTACGGCCGATCGGCGATTGGTCGATGTCGATCACCTTGTCGAGGTACTCCCAGCCCTTGATCGTATCGTGGTCGCCGGGGTTCTCACGTGCACCGTTGAGGCGCCGTGCCAGCGCCTTGTATATCGTCTCAATGACGAGCGTCGACTTGCCGCTGCCCGAGACGCCGGTAATCCCGGTCAGGGTGCCGAGCGGAATCTCGACATCGATATTCTGCAGATTGTTGGCCCTGGCGCCTTCGACACGTAGCAGCTGGCCGCCGTGACCGGAGCGCCGCCGCCCGGGCACCGGGATCTGCTTGAAGCCGGTAAGATACTGGGCCGTTAGGCTGTCAGGCGCGCGCATGACTTTGGCCGGTGTGCCGCAGGCCACGACATGACCGCCATGCCGGCCGGCTGCCGGTCCCATATCCACTAGGTAGTCGGCTGCCCGGATCGCCTCCTCGTCATGTTCGACGACAATCACCGTATTACCGAGATCGCGCAGACGCTTAAGGGTTTCCAGCAGACGTCCGTTGTCGCGCTGGTGCAGGCCGATCGAGGGCTCATCGAGCACGTAAAGCACGCCGGTGAGGCCCGATCCGATCTGCGAGGCGAGCCTGATACGCTGACTTTCGCCACCGGAAAGCGTTCGCGAGGTGCGGCTCAGCGTCAGATATTCGAGGCCGACATTGTTAAGGAAGCCCAGCCGTTCGTTGATCTCCTTGAGAATACGGTAGGCGATCTGACGCTGCTTCTTCCCGAGATGCTCGTTGAGCTCGCGAAACCACTGATGGACCTCGCCGATCGACATCAGCGCAACTTCACCGATATGACGCTCGTGAATCTTGACCGCGAGCGCTTCTGGTTTAAGCCGATAGCCGCCGCAGGCCTCGCACGGGTGGATGGTTTGATAGCGCCCCAATTCGTCCCGCACCCACGAGCTGTCGGTTTCGCGCCAGCGCCGTTCCATGTTGGGAATTATTCCCTCGAACGGTTTCTTCGTGCTGTAGGTCCTGAGCCCGTCGTCATACTCGAGGGTGACAGGCTGCTTGCCCGTGCCGAACAGGATCGCCTGCCGAACGGTGTCGGGGAGTTCCCTGAACGGCGTGCGCGTCGCGACATTGAAGTGTTTTGCCAGGCTGTCGAGCGTCTGGCGGTAATAGGGGGACGAAGAATTCGCCCAGGGCCGGATGGCGCCGTCGGCAAGGCTCTTTTCGTCGTCGGGAACAACCATCGCCGCGTCGAAATGCATTGTCGTACCGAGACCATCGCATGACGGGCAGGCACCGAACGGGTTGTTGAAGGAGAATAACCGTGGCTCGATTTCGTCGATCGTGAAGCCGGACACCGGGCAGGCGAAGCGGGCCGAGAAGGTCGACCGCTCCTCGCTGTCGGCGTTTTCCGCAAACACCAGGCCATCAGCGAGCGCCAGTGCCGTTTCCAGAGAATCGGCGAGGCGTTGGGCGACGCCGTCGCGTACCACCACGCGATCGACCACGACCTCGATGTCATGTTTGACCTTCTTATTGAGGGCCGGTACGTCCTCGATGTCATAAAGCTTGCCGTCGACCTTCACGCGCTGAAAGCCACGCTTGCGGAGGTCCGCGAGATCTTTGCGGTATTCGCCCTTGCGGCCGCGTACGACCGGCGCCAGCAGATAGAGGCGGGTACCCTCGGGCATGGCGATGATGCGATCCACCATCTGGCTGACTGTTTGGCTCTCGATCGGCAGCCCGGTTGCCGGTGAATAGGGGACGCCGATTCGCGCGTAAAGCAGGCGCAGGTAGTCGTGAATCTCCGTCACCGTGCCAACCGTTGAGCGGGGATTGCGGCTGGTCGTCTTTTGCTCGATTGAAATCGCCGGCGACAGGCCCTCGATGAGGTCGACGTCCGGTTTCTGCATCATTTCAAGAAACTGCCGTGCGTAGGCGCTCAGGCTCTCGACGTAACGCCGCTGTCCTTCGGCGTAGATCGTGTCGAAGGCAAGGGACGACTTGCCCGATCCGCTGAGGCCCGTAATGACGATCAGGCGGTCGCGCGGCAGGTCAAGATCGATGTTCTTCAAGTTGTGTTCGCGGGCGCCGCGAACGCTTATCGTTTTATGCATCGATCATCCGATGATAGCGGCTGCATGCGAGCCGGCGACTATAATGTCGAAGTCCTGCTAATGCGACTCCGATCCCCTGCTGGCCGACAGAAGTCGGCACAATCTGCGCATTTTCTCAAGCGCTGTCCTCGAGTTCGTGCGTTTCGTGCCACTGTTCGATCGACAGCTCCGGATAGTTCTCGAATTGTGCATCTCCAGGGCCCACCGACGGCGCGACCCAGGACGCCTTGGAGCCCAGCATGATGTGTTGAAGCGACGGCGGTTTCGGGAGCGGCGTGTCGATCGCGGCGGCGAACGGATGCACAAGGTCGGGCCAGCGCGCATCTGAAATATACAGGTAGCTGCCGCAATGACGGCAGAAATGCCGCTGTCCGGGACTTTGTTTGCCGTCAACTTGGGCTTGGTAGGTTTGAATATGCTCCGCGCCCTCGACCGCGAGCGAGTTTGCTTCGCCCATGATGTTGACCGCATAGCCGCCGCTACCCGCCGTCTTGCGGCAAATCGAACAATAGCAGCGGTCGTAAGGGTGGGGTGTTTTCGAGTCGAGTGAGAAGTTCACTGCCCCACAATGACAGGATCCTTCTAGTTTCATGACTTCCCATCCTGTTTGTTGAAATCGCCTAGACGGCCATCATGGCGCGAGAAACAATGTTAATCCAACTAAGTCATCCGTGAGCGCTTGCAACCGACCGATAGGCGTGTAGAGTGCCCGTCTGTTCAACGGGAAAGGCGGCAGGCAATGGCAGGCTCGATCAACAAGGTAATTCTTGTCGGCAATCTGGGCCGCGATCCCGAAATCCGAACCATGCAAAATGGCAACAAGGTCGCCAACTTGCGCATTGCCACAAACGAACGCTGGCGTGACCGCAATTCAGGAGAAATGCAGGAACGCACCGAGTGGCACTCGGCCGTGATCTTCAACGAACGCCTGATCGATGTTGCCGAGAAATATCTGCACAAGGGGTCAAAGCTCTACCTTGAAGGGCAATTGCAAACCCGCAAATGGACCGACAATCAAGGACAGGATAAATACTCGACGGAGGTCGTTCTCAACAGGTTCCGTGGCGAGTTACAAATGCTCGATTCACGAGGTGAGGGCGGTGGCGGCTCCTATGAAGCGGCGCCTGCCTCGAACGCCTACGCCGGCGGCGGCGATACCGAATCGGCGGGTGCCGACGCAGACTTGGA
>CAZCVU010000041.1:0-11468 GCA_964501745.1 uncultured Flavobacteriales bacterium
AGCTCGCCTATGCCGACCGCGAAAATTATTACGGCGATCCGCTCTTCGTGGACGTGCCGATGAACGAACTTCTCTCACCGACATACAACAAGACGCGACGGGAACTCATCCGCCCAGACGTCGCCTGGCCGGAAATGCCGCCGGCCGGCAAGGCGGGTGCCTCGTCGTCCGGTGGCGGGCAAAGCTACGTTGCTGCGGAAGGTGGGCCCTCGATCGACCTCGATACCTCCTACGTCTGTGTGGTTGATCGGCACGGCAACGTGTTCTCCGCAACGCCAAGCGATGTTTCGTCCGATACACCAGTGATTCCCGGAACCGGGCTTTGTCCATCCTCACGTGGCTCACAATCCTGGGGCGTTGCTGGTCATCCCTCCGCCCTCGCGCCGGGCAAGCGCCCCCGACTTACTCCCAACCCCGCCTTTGCCATGGCAGATGGCAAGTTCCTCATGCCATTCGGTACGCCGGGAGGCGATGCGCAGTCGCAGGCGATGCTGCAGGTCTTCCTCAATTGCCATGTCTTCGGCATGGACCTGCAGGAGTCGGTTGAGGCGCCGCGGTTCATCAGTGCAAGCTTCCCCGCCTCATTCGAACCACACGATTATCATCCGGGACACCTGAATCTTGAGGCACGTATTTCCGGCGCCACGGCCGACGCGTTGGCGGCAAAGGGTCACAAGATCGAATGGTGGCCCGACTGGATGCTGCGCACCGGCTCAGTGTGCGCGATCAAGGCTGACCTGGAGACCGGTATCATTGCGGCTGGCGCCGACCCCCGACGCCCCAGCTACGCCGTTGGCTGGTAGTGCCGCGCTGGCGCGGATCATCGGGGGAATGCTGTAATCATGGTTGAGGCGCCGGCCGAATCTCGTTCACGCCTCGGGCATGAGGCGCGGGTCGTCAGACTTGTCGGGGCGGGTTTTTTTCTCAGCGGCTTCTATCTGATTGTTCTGCCGCCGGTGTTTCCGTTGTTGGCCGCCGAGTTTACGCTCAGCAATACGGCGCTCGGCGTTTTGATGAGCACTTATGCCGTCGCCTCCGGGTTAACCCAGATTCCAATTGGCATCCTAGTCGATCGAATTGGTGCACGCTGGATCCTGATCGTCGGTGCCGCTATCTGTGCTGCGGTGGTCACGGCCATCGGGTTTGCGACCAGCTATGTCGAGCTGTTGTTGCTTGCTACCGTGCTTGGCATCGCCATGTGCGTGTTTCAACCGGCGGACTACGCCATTCTGTCGGCGGCGGTCGAGCCGCGTCGGCTTGGGCGCGCCTTCAGTCTGCATACGTTTGGTGGCAATCTCGGCATCATGGCGGCCCCACTCAGTATCGGTCTGACGGCGCAATGGTGGGGCTGGCGCACGGCGATGTTCGCTGCCGGCGGTTTCGGCTTCGTCATCTTGATTGCTCTGCTATTCGGCCACCGCCTTCTTCAGTCTGACGTGACGACAGCTGCTGCCGCGGCCACGCCACGGACAGGCCCGGCGGAGACAACGGACGGGAAGACGGAGCGGAACCTTCTGTTGTCGGCGCCATTCCTTATGTTCTTGTTGTTCTTTGTTGTCATGTCGATGGGCGGCGCGGGTATTAGGACCTTCACGGTGACGGCGATGGTGGAGTTTCATGATGTTTCGCTTGCCTCGGCCAACGCTGCGCTCACCGCGTTTTATCTGGCGAGCGCCATCGGCATTCTGGCCGGTGGTATTGTTGCAGACCGTACCGACCGCCACGATCTGGCGGTGTTTGCCGCAGTTCTTCCGGGCGCCCTTGCATTTGCCATGATCGGCGGATTTATGATGCCAGTGGTGATGATGACCAGCGCACTCTTTGTCGCCGGCCTTGGTCATGGCGTATTGCGGCCTTCACGGGACAAGATGGTGCAGATGGCAACGCCTCGTGGTTCGATTGGCCGCACCTTTGGGTTTATTACGACCGGGGCTTATTGCGGCAACGCGCTGACGCCTGCGCTGTTCGGTTGGATTGTCGATCTAGGCGAGCCGCGTGCCGTCTTTTGGCTGATTTCGCTGCTCATTTTTCTGCAGGGCGGGGTCATTCTCGCGGCTCGACAGATCATGGTCCGTCGGCAACGAACATCTGACAGGCCAGCGGCACGCTGATAAAGTGAATGTGATCGGGTAAATCGCTGGCCAAGCGGAGGGTGAACCATGATCGTCGAGCAGATCTGGACCGCGAACGCGTATCGCAACTTCAACTATCTAATCGCCTGTCCCGAGACCGGGGAGGCGATGGCCGTCGATCCTCTTGATCACCAGAAGTGTCTCGCCAAGGCGAGCGAGAGGGGATGGCAGATCACGCAGATTCTCAATACCCATGAGCATGGCGATCATACGGGTGGCAACCGGCCTATGGTCGAGGCGACGGGCGCGCAGCTAATTGCGCATGCGAACGCGAAGGACAAGATTCCTGGCATCGACCGAGGCCTTGGCGCCGGCGACGTTATCCGTATCGGTAAGACTGTTGAGCTGGAAGCACTGGATACGCCTGGCCACACCATGAGCCATGTCTGTTTGCTGTCCCGCACCGACCGCCCTGCGCTGTTCTGCGGCGATACGCTGTTTAACGCCGGTGCCGGCAACTGCCACAACGGTGGTCACCCAAACGAACTCTACACGACGTTTGCCACCCAGCTGGCCGGGCTTTCCGACGACACCATGATCTATCCCGGGCACGACTATATCGGCGGTAACCTACAGTTTACGCTCGATCGCGAGCCAGACAACGCGCGTGCCGCAGCGCTGTTGAGCGAGGTTGAACACCAGGATCCTGACAAAGCCCTGGTTTCCACATTGGCGCTTGAGAAGGAGATCAACACGTTTTTCCGTCTCCATAGCCCGACCGTAATCAAGCGCTTGCAGGAGAGCTTTCCCGATCTGCCTGACGAGCCCGATCCGAAAACGGTATTCCTCAAGCTGCGCGAACTGAGGAATAATTGGTGAGGCGCAGGCGGTCAGGGGCGATATTTGGGGTTGAATAAGGCGTCAAACGCCCGATTATGTTACCACGGCGGTGACGTCGGCGAACTGAAGGAAACGTGATGTTTATCCAGACTGAGCAGTCGCCAGATGCGGCGACGATGAAGTTCTTTCCCGGCCGCACGGTACTTGCGTCCGGCACCTTGGAGTTCTCCGCCTCGGATCAGTTGACGCAATCCCCGCTTGCCGAACGGCTGTTCCAGATCGATTACGTGACCGCGGTCGCCTTGGGCTCGGATTTCATCGCCGTCTCGAAGGCAGAGCTTGCAGATTGGCAGTTAATGAAACCGATGGTTCTCGGTGCCATCATGGAGCATTTCATGGCCGGTCTGCCGGTCCTCCTTGGCGAAGATGGCAAACCGGTTGCCGACGCGCCGGCAGTGCCGACAGGCGAAGCCGACGAGATCGTCAGTCAGATTACGGAATTGCTTGAGACCCGTGTGCGTCCTGCCGTGACGCAGGATGGCGGCGACGTAATCTTCCAGGAGTTCAAGGACGGCAAGGTTATCCTCGAGTTCCAGGGTTCCGCAACTCGGTTTAGGGCTGGAATCGCGAATATCCTTCGCCACTACATCCCGGAGGTCGTCGCCGTCATTGATCAACGCGATGCCAAGCCCAAGCCAGGGCTCGATACACCGAATGGCAGGGCGGTCGCGGAGCTGCTGGATACACATATCAACCCCGCGGTCGCCATGCATGGCGGGTATATCGCTTTGGTCGATGTCGAGGACGATACGGTCTACATCCGGCTCGAGGGCGGCTGCCAGGGATGCGGCATGGCGGACGTCACGCTCAAACAGGGTGTGGAAGTGGAGATCAAGCGCGCGGTGCCGGCGATCGCCCATGTGCTCGATGTGACCGACCATGAGGGTGGCGACAACCCCTACTATCAAGCCTCGAAGTAACTTCGGCGTACGGCCGCGTCCAGGCGGCTGCGGGGGCATGGTTCGATGCTGTCGTCGCGCAAGAAATACTACTGTCCAATGAGCCACACCAGGTCCGGCCACGAAGATGTCGATACGCTTCGTGCCGCAACAAAGTCCAATAGAGAACGAGGGGAGAAATGATCGATCTGTACAGCTTCAGCACCAACAACGCACGGCGTGTCAACATCGTACTGGCCGAAAGCGGGCTCAAGTTCGACGCTCACACCATAAACATTTACAAGGGCGAGCAGCAGGCGCCGAAGTACCTCAAGATCAATCCGTTGGGTGCGGTACCGGCGATCATCGACCACGACGCACCCGGCAGCGCACCACTACTGCTAACTCAGTCAGGCGCGATCTGCCTCTATATTGCCGACAAAGTGGGCAAGTTCCTGCCGCGAAACAAGCGGAAGCGGGCGGTAGCTCTGCAGTGGTTCACACATGCTATCACGGATGTTTCCGGGTATAACTGGGCAAGCGTACATGTCACCCGCGTACCTCAGGTCGTGAAAGCGAATACCGATTTCTTCGAAGCGCTGCTGTTCAAGCAACTCGCCTACTGCAACGATCGGCTGGGCAAGGAAGAGTATCTGGCAGGCGATCTGTCGCTCGCGGATTTCGCCCTCTATCCACCGGTGCTGCTGCGCGCACCGCTGATCGAGGCATATGGCGGCCTCGAGCATCTCTCTAGGTGGGCCGCGACGATGGCGAAACGCCCCGGGGTCAAGCGAGGCATAGAGCTGTACCCTAGCCGGTTCGATACCAACACCAAGCACTAACGGCGATCGGCTCTTTGGCCACTGCGCGGATCGCGCGCGCCCTGTCCGCGGCGGTCACTTCAGGACCGCAACCTCTTGCTGCAAATTCCGAACAGAGGTCTCGCAGGCTGCCGTTCGCGCCGGACTTGGACGGAGGTGACAGGTGTAACCGGCTTCGACTCTACAAGGTCGCGACCCTGTAGGCTTGTGTTGTGTGCGATCCGCGGTAAGCTCGCATCACAGGTTGCGTAAGGTGATTAGGTGGAAGATGGAAAAATTCGCGGTTGGACAACCCGTTAGACGGACCGAAGATCCCCGTCTCCTCAAAGGTCTCGGGCAGTTTCTTGATGACATATCGCTGAGCGGACAGGCACACGGCTTTGTCCTGCGCTCGCCGCACGCCCACGCCCGCATTCGCTTGATCGACTTTGCTGCGGCCGAGACCGCGCCGGGCGTGCTTGCCGTGTTGACGGGGGCTGAGCTGCTAGCGGACGGTATTGATCCCTTGCGCAGCAGGTTCGGAGGCTTGAAGCGCGGCAGCGAGGACATGTTTCATGCCACGCGGTATGCTCTCGCGGCCGAGCGCGTGCGCCATGTTGGCGATCCGGTCGCGTTCGTCGTCGCTGAAAGCCTTTACCAAGCAAGGGATGCGGCTGACCTGGTCGAGGTCGATTACGAGATCATGCAACCGGTATCGTCGGCGGTCGAGGCAATCGAAGAGGGTGCGCCACTGATCTGGGACGACTGTCCCGGCAACGTCAGCTTTCACCATGAATTGGGTGACAAGGCAGCGACCGAGGCGGGTTTTGCTCAAGCCGCCCACGTCACACGGCGAAAGTTCGACATCAGCCGTGTTTCCGCGAATACGCTGGAGCCCAGAGGCTGTATCGGCCACTACGACGCTCTCAACGACCGCTATACACTTCATGCCGGCCTGCAGGCGCCGCACGGCGTGCGCCAGGACCTGGCGGAGAATGTCTTTGGCTTGCCCGAGCATAGGTTCCGTCTTGTTTCGGGCGACGTCGGCGGCAGCTTCGGCATGAGGGGAGGCACTTACCTGGAGAATGTCCTGGTGCTCTGGGCATCGAAACGGGTCGGCCGTCCCGTCAAGTGGATCAGTGAACGTGGTGAAGCTTTCGTCAGCGATAATCATGCGCGCGACAATATTAGCGAGGCGGCGCTGGCGCTCGACGAGAATGGGCGTTTCCTCGCGCTGAAGGTGTCCACAGTTGCCAACCTTGGTGCCTATCTCGCGTCCAATGGAATTTGGCCCACGTTCGGCAATCTTGGCTCGCTGGCTGGTGTCTACCTAACGCCGGCGATCCATGTCGAGGTGACGGGTGCCTATACGAGCACCAATTCGACAGCGCCCTATCGCGGCGCCGGCCGGCCGGAGGCCGCTTATGTCATTGAACGGCTGATCGATTGCGCTGCCTACGAGATCGGTATCAACCCGATCGAGCTAAGGCGCCGCAACACCATCCCGGCCGAGGCGATGCCATACAAAACCGGGCTCACCTTCACATATGATTCCGGCATGTTTGAGAAGAATATGGACGATGCTTTGCGGCTGGCGGACTACGCGGGGTTTGAAGCGCGCCGGAGCCAAGCCCGGGCGCGGGGAAGGCTCCGCGGCCTCGGCATCTCCAACACCATTGAGCAGGCCGGACGCGGTCCGGAGTCGGCGGAGATTCGTTTCGATCCGGATGGGTCGGTGACCCTATTGGTAGGCACGGCTTCCCACGGTCAAGGGCATGGTACCGTGTACCGGCAGCTCTTCTGCGACCGGCTCGGATTGCCACCGGAAGCGGTCCGTGTGGTGGAAGGCGATAGCGATGCTACTGCCTATGGCGGCGGCACCATGGGCTCGCGCTCGATGACCGCCGCCGGCGCCGCGATTTCGCTCGCGACGGACAAGATCATCGAGAAGGGCCGGCGGCTTGCCGCAGATCTGCTTGAGGCAGCCGAAGTCGACGTCGTCTTTTCGGATGGCGGCTTTTCCGTTTCGGGCACCGACAGGTCGATAGCGCTCGATGAGGTCGTACGGCAGGCTTTCCTTGGCCAAAACCTTCCATCCGGGGGCGAAGTCGGTTTGGCCGAGACAGCGACGTTTGTGCCGGAGGCTTCTAACTTTCCCAACGGTTGCCATGTCTGCGAGTTGGAGATCGATGAGGAAACCGGCGATTTGGAAATCCTCCGCTACAGTGTGGTCGACGACGTTGGGACCGTCGTCAATCCGCTGCTCCTGGAAGGCCAAATTCATGGCGGCATAGCGCAGGGTGCCGGTCAGGCCCTTTCGGAAGCCATCCTCTATGACCAGGCCGGGCAACTGCTGACCGGCTCGTTCCTCGATTACGGGATGCCGCGCGCCGATGCGCTTTGCTCGATCGAGACGGCGAGCAACCCCGTACCCACGGCAACCAATCCCTTGGGCGTGAAGGGTGTAGGTGAAGCGGGAACCGTCGGTGCTTTGGCCGCGGTGTGCAATGCTGTTGTCGACGCGCTGGCGCCGCTAGGTATCGATCATTTCGACATGCCGGCGACGCCGGAGCGCATCTGGCGGGCGATCAGCGACGCGCGCCGCGAACGACCGCCGCGGCACTAGACACCGCTGCACGTCGGCCGGCTTCGCCACGTCCTCGGAACTGTGCGCCGCAACCTCGTGGGCCGGCGTTCCGCCCTTGAAGTTCTTGCCGGAGGGGAGCCAGGCGCAAGTCTACCGTTTGGCCCAGCCCGGCGTGATGAATACCGATGAAGCCTGCTAAGCCGGAGCATTATCCGTCAGGAATTGCTGCAACTGACGACCCACTTCCTCCGGTAACTCACCAGTCCCGGGATCAATCGATAGCGTGTTTCTTTGGCGGCGTGCCAACGCGCCACGACGACTGTCCACCTTGGGTCATTAGCGGACGTTCGGCTAACCCACTATGATGGTCCGCTTCCGGTAAACTAGCGGCCATTCTCCCAATCGAAAAGATTGTTGCCAACCGATCGATATCATCGATGCACACCGGGAGAATTAGGATGGACAGAGAAACTGAACTGGGCACCGAGTGGGATTGCGAACGGGTCGATCGCCAGTTCTGCCACCTCACGGACCACTACAGATTTGAGGAGGCGGTCAACCGGAGGAGAATCCAAGTCTGAAACAATACCGCGTCACATACACAGGAGACATGGTTATGAAGTACGTTGTTTATTCGGACATTCACGCACAGGTCCCTCAATTGGAGGCCGTGCAGGAGGCGGTCGATAAGGAAAAAGCCGACAAGGAAATCGTCGCCGGCGACTTGATCATGTTCGGACCCGAACCAGCCGAGGTGATCGAGAATGTTCGCAACCGTCCGAACACCGACGTCATCGTTGGAAACCTGGACCTTTGGGTGACCGAAAAGCGCTGGGAAACCCACGAACCCAACCCGTTTCAGACCTGGCTGTTCGAGATGGCGAAGCAGACTCACGAACGGCTTTCAGAAGATCAGCTCAACTATATTCGGGCGCTGCCGTTTGCTCTGACCTACATGCCGGAACCGGGGCATGAGTTTCTGGTGTTTCACGGCACCCCACATGAAATCGGTGATGAATCGTGGATGGCGCCACGTCTGTCAGACGACGAAGTAAAGGAGCAACTAGGCGTCGTGACGGCGGAAATCATGGCGCACGGTCATATTCACGGCCCGACGGTTCGCAAGGTGGATGGCATGACCATTGTTTGCGCCGCCGCCGTCGGGATGAACTGGGATGGCGATCCCCGACCGGCCTACGTCGTGATCGAATACCTTGGCGACGGCGAGTGGCACACCGAAATAAGGCGGGTCGAGTTCGATGGCGAGGAGCAGGCCAAGCTCAACGAGAATTGCTGGATCGAACATGGCGACCGCATCGCCAAGATGATCCGCACCGGGCAATTTTGGAATCCGGACTTCGATCCACATTAGTCAGATTACCGATCGGCTCGTATTCGCAGCTATCGCCGACCAGCTCACCCAAGCGCTGCCAGATGTCGCGTGAGCGACGGGCCAGCGGCAGTTGCGGCAGATAACGGTCGTATTCGCGGACATTGCCGAAATTGACGCCGCTGGCCTGCGAGGCGACGAACCCACGTTCGAGCAGGAGCACCGAACGGTCGAGCAACCGCAGATGAAGTGCGGCCGAGCTTCCCATGATGCCGCCGCCGATGATGACGACGTCAGCCTGCAGCCGTTCCATCAGGATTCGTTGGTCATTGCCATGGACTTCACCGGGGTCTGACCGCGTATGCGGCTTGCCTCTTCGAGTGGCAGCTTCCGTGTCCTGCCGTCCCGGGCTTGCTTTCGCGGAAGCGCGCGATGGTGAATTCGGCAATCGGCGTATCCGTGCGGCCGGTGGCGATCAGTTCCGCCATCACCGCACCCACGGCCGGGCCGAGCTGGAAACCGTGGCCGCAAAAACCGAAGGCATGGAACAGGCCGTCAGTCGTCATACTGGGGCCCATGATGGGGATGCCGTCGGGGAGATAACCCTCGACGCCGCTCCAGGTCCGGATGATATGGACGTTCTTCAGTGCAGGAACAAAACGGATCAATCGTTCGCGGAGGCCGAGCGTGCTCTGGGGCGGGACGTACGCGCGAGCCGTATCTGCCGATGCCGGACCTAGTGGCTTACCGCTGAAGATCACGTTGCCGCGGTCGATCTGGCGCAGACCAACATGGCCGCCGCGGATCGAAAGCACCGTGTCGATAAATCTCGGGATCGGCTCGGTGACGCCAACTTGCGGACCCTGCGGCTCGATCGGCGCGGGTTCGCCGTAGCTTCCCGCAATCCAATCACCCCAGGCTCCGGCACTGTTGAGAAGTGCTTCGGCGCGGACCTCGAGGCCATTCTTCGTGGTCACGAGGAAGGTTCGGCCGTCATGTCCGACCGTATCTACCTCCGAGAACTCGCGGATATCGGCGCCGGCACTGCGGGCGGCTCGTGCGAAAGCCGGCGCCACCAAGCGCGGATTTGCGCATCCGTCGTTTGGCGTGAAGGCTGCGCCGACGATATCCTTGCCGAGGTAGGGGTAACGCTCGCTAAGGGCATTGCGGCCGATCATCTCCATTTCCAGCCCGTAGGCGCTGGCCTGCCGCGTGTACTCCTCCAGACTTGCGAGTTCCTGTTCGCTGTAGACGCCCTTCAGGTTGCCGATCGGTTCGTATTCGCAGCTGTCGCCGATCAGCTCGCTCAAGCGTTGCCAGATGTCGCGTGAGCGACGGGCCAGCGGCAGCTGCGGCAGATAGCGATCGCTCTCGCGGACATTGCCGAAATTGACCCCGCTCGCCTGCGAGGCGACGAACCCACGTTCGAGCAGGAGCACCGAACGGTCGAGCAACCGTAGGTGAAGTGCGGCGGAGCTTCCCATGATGCCGCCGCCGATGATGACGACGTCAGCCTGCAGCCGCTCCATCAGGGCTAATCGGCCATTGCCAGCGGCTTCACCGGGGCCTGCCCGCGCAATCGGCTTACCTTCTCAAGCGGTACGTCGAGCGTCTCGGCCACCAGCTCCGCTCCCGCATAGCCACAGAAGCGTCCCTGACATCGTCCCATGCCGCACCGCGTGAACGCCTTGACCTTGTTTACCTCGAGCGCCCCCAACTCGCTTGCTGCACGGCGCATCTCCCCAGCCGTAATCGCCTCGCAACGGCAGATCAGGGTATCATCGGCAGCTTGTCGGGCTAGCTCCACTGGAACCGGAAATGCCTTTTCCATCGCGCTGCGGAAGCGCGCCAATCGCTCGAGCCGGCGTCGCAGTGTTGTGATACGAGCTTGCGGTATCGGCCGACCCAAGTCCTCAAGCGCTGCGTAGGCGGCGAGTTCACCTGACAGTTCCGCCGCGTCGGCACCGGCGATTCGCCGGCCGTCACCGGCTAGATACAGGCCTTTGACGTCGGTTCGGCCGTCTCTATCGATGACCGGCAGCCACTGCCGGCATTGCGGGTCGAAGACGAACTCGCAATGTGCCAGGTCGGCGATCTGGGTCTCGGGTCGCAGTCCAAATCCCATCGCCACGGCGTCGGCGGCTATGGTGTGGGTTGCACCGGCGCTGTCGCGAAATGTCAGACCTTCGGCATACCCTTCGCCTTCGACAGCAAGCGGGCTCACGCCGTGATAAAGCGGGATGCCGCGGGACCATAGCGACGCCATGTAGTAGAGGCCTTTGGCAAAGGTCGAGCCGCCGGCAAGCAGGCCCCAACTGGCGCGGGCTTTGGTGGCAAACGGTGTTGTGTCGAGGACGGCGGCAACGTCGGCGCCGGCCTTGGCATATTGGTAAGCAGTAAGGTAGAGCAGCGGCCCGGTACCGACGAACACCGTTCGCCGGCCGACGCTGCAGGCCATATATTTTAGCGCAACCTGCGCGCCGCCGATGGTGAAGACCCCTGCTTTCGTCCAGCCTGGGATCGGCATCAACAAGTCTGTCGCACCTGGCGCCACGATGACCGCATCGAACGGAATCTGGTCTGCTGCGTCTTTCTGTCTGAATGCAGGGGGCGTTTCTGTGTAGAGGACGTTGTCGTAGATATTCCATACCGTGGTAAGTACTCTATAATCGATCCGGTCCTGAAGGGCGTCGAAGGTGGCATGCAGCCGTGTGGCTTTACCCGCCTCGAAGCCGTATAGAACTTTCGCCGGCCGGCTGAATCCGGGGGGCTGACGGCGGTAAATTTGGCCGCCACTTTTGGGACGTTCATCGACGACTATCGGACGCAGACCCGCATGCACCACAGCTTCGGCGGCGCGTGTACCGGCCGGGCCCGTGCCCACGACGACTACGGTCGGCT
>CAZCVU010000042.1:0-11378 GCA_964501745.1 uncultured Flavobacteriales bacterium
CTTTGACACGATGGATATGCCAGGCAATGAGATGGTGCCCTACGCTATCGATATGCCATGCAATTGGCTGCAGGTAACTGAAAACCCGATGGACCCAATTCACAGCGTCTTCCTGCACACGCGGGTCACGGGGCCGCAGTTCAATCCGGCCTGGGGCGCCAAAGGAATCATCGAATGGCACCGCCTGAAGGAGCGGACGGGGAATTATCTGACCAATACGCGGCGCTGGGACGAATACATCTGGACCAGGACGGCGGAGGCATGGATGCCGAACTTCGCGCAGACGCCTGACATCTATCAGGATGCCGACCGCGAAAAATTCTTCCCGCGCGCCGGCATCACCAAATGGGTGGTGCCGGCCGACAATACGCATTGCAAGCTGATCGCCTGGCGCCACTACAATGACGAGCTCGATCTTGGCGGCAAGGGAGACAAGACAAAAGTAGGTCTCAACGCGGTCGACTTCGTAGGCCAGACGGGGTGCGAGCGGTCGTATCAGGAGGGCCAACGCGAGCCCAGTGACTATGAAGCGCAGGTCAGTCAGGGAGCAATTGCCGTTCACAAGCTTGAACATCTGGGCTGGTCGGATACCGGCGTTGCGATGCTGCGGGTGATGCTGCGGCGCGGTATCCGCGATCTAAAGAAGGGCAAAGAGCCGCCGATGCCCAAGAAGAATGCTGATGGACGAGTGCCTACGATGTCGGGCGATGTGATCGTCAAGGTCGCAAAGTCCAATGTCGATGACCAACAGGCGCAGGAAGAGCTAGGACGCAAAGTTGGCAAGATAGTCGTCGAGACGCTGGCGTTGGCGCACGAGGAGCGCGCGGCCGAGATTGAAAAGCGCGTCAGAATTCTCCTCGCGCAGTAGGAAGTGCGGCCGGAATCGGGAAGCGAAAGAAGCGAGTTCGGTGACCTGTTGGGCCGCAACATCGTACCGATTGCGCGACCATCTAAACACAATGTTGTTATCTGAAGGTGATCGGGCTTCCGGCCGCATCGGCATAATGGGAGGCCGGCAAAGCCCTGCAATGGAGATACTCAGTGCCAAAAAACGCCGGCAAAACCTAGGATAGCTTGGGGAGTCGGCGCACGAGCGCAGACGGGAAGGACAAATGCGGCACGACGCCTGCGCCAGCGAGGTTTTGAGAGCGCGACAACTTACCGCTCCCTGTGGGGCGGAATACTCACTTATCTGCGTTGCCTTCCCTACGAAATTCCTATAGGAGAAACTGGACATATCAAAAGAGACGACTAACATTCTATTAAGCAGTTGAACGAAGCAGGATAAGAGGCAGACGACATGGTAGCTCCCGCCGGAGTGAATCCCGCCGAACTTAATCCACTGCGCCGATTCGTCATGGGATCGAAGGGCAAAAAATCCCCGTTGCTCGACATCATGCAGGTTGTCGTTCTTGGCGGTGGCATGGTCTGGCTGACGCTGCATGGCGCCCAGAGCATGGGTTATAACTGGCAGTGGTATCGCGTCCCCAAATACTTCTGGCGCGTGGTCGACGGTGAGTTGATCTGGGGTGAGTTCGTCAACGGAATTCTGGTGACGCTGGAAATTGCCGCTTGGGCGGTGCTTATTTCAGTTGCCGTCGGGCTAATCACGGCCCTCTTCAAGATGTCCAATTCATTGGCTGGCAGAGGCTTGGCCATCTTCTATCTTGAAGGAATTCGCAACACGCCGCTGCTGGTTCAAATCTACCTGATGTATTTCGTGATCTCGCCGATTATCGGTATCGATCGCCTGTGGACGGGTATTATTGCGCTGGCGCTCTACGAAGGATCGTTTGCCGCCGAGATTATCCGAGCCGGGATTCAGTCGGTTGAACGGGGACAGTGGGAGGCAGCGGCCAGCATCGGGCTGACACAGCGTGATACTTATCGCTATATCGTGTTGCCGCAGGCGATTCCGATCATGTTGCCGCCTTTGACCGGCCTGTTCGTGAATCTGATCAAGCATTCCTCGATCGTCAGCGTGATTGCGATCTTCGATCTGACGACCGAAGGCCGCAACATCATTGCAGACACGTTCCTGAGCTTTGAAATCTGGTTTACGGTTGCAGCGATCTATCTCTCGATGACCATCACGCTGTCATCGGTCGTGAACTATATGGAATACCGTTTGCGGAAACGGAGTTGGTAAGGCCGTTTTTGACCATTCAGGAAGATAGGCATGTCATACGCAGAAATTTTCCAACCCGCACGCCAAGAAGGTAAATTACAAGTCCATTGGCTTGATTTTGTCGTCATAGCGATCGTCGCTGCGGCTGTATGGTACGTCTACAATCAGGTTAATACGGTTCTGCATTACAATTGGGACTGGAACACAATCCCGGTCTATATTTTCCGTTGGGATGTGGAGGAAGGCCGTTGGATCCAGAATCTGATTGTGCAGGGATTCTTCATCACAATCCGGTTGTCCATCTGGTCGATCCTGTGCGCGGCCATTCTCGGAATCGCCTTCGGACTGTTCCGCGTTAGTCCAAGCCTGTTCCTGCGGTTGCTCGGGCGAGCCTATGTGGAGTTCGTCCGCAATATGCCGCCGCTCGTCTTCATCTTCATCTTCTACTTCTTCCTCAGCGACCAAATCATGCCGCTGATCGGTGCGGACGATTTCGTCCACCACGCGTCGCCGACGGCAATTTCCATCGTTGAGGTACTGTTCGGTCAGGCAAATCTGTTTGCGAACTTCTTGTCGGGCCTGATGTGTCTGGCCTTGTTTGAAGGCGCATACGTTACCGAAATTGTGCGTTCCGGCATCCAGTCGGTTCCCAGAGGGCAATGGGAAGCGGGCACCAGCATTGGCTTGAACAGGTACCAACTGCTGCGTTACGTGGTCATGCCGCAGGCCGTCCAGAAGATCGTGCCGCCGCTCTGCAATCAGTTCATCCAGACGATCAAGGACTCCTCGATTGTCTCCCTCATCTCAATTCAGGAACTTACGTTCCTGTCGGTGGAGGTGGCGGTATCGACGACCCGTGTGTTCGAGGTCTGGATAACCGCTGCGGTGATCTACTTTGTCATCTGCTGGGGACTGGCTCGTCTGTTTGCCAAGCTCGAGGCAAGAATGGCGTTGACGAGACTCTAAAGCAGGTACCGACATCGGTTCAGGAGTAGGCAGCGATGAGCGCGACTCCGTCGAGCATTTCCTGTGACATAGATTTCGATAAGGCGGGGCGGCAGAACTCGTTTCTCCGCCTTCTTTACTCCGATAATCGCCACGCCTACGGGATGATACCCGTACCCATTACCGTCATTGCCGGCGGCAGCGGCCCGACGGTTTTGCTTGCCGCCGGTACGCATGGCGACGAGTACGAAGGCCAGATCATTCTGCGGCATCTAATGCGCGAGCTGGATCCGGCGGATGTAAACGGCCGCCTGATCATCATGCCGGCGCTCAATTATCCGGCGGTACTCGACCATGCCAGGGTGTCGCCGTTGGACGACGGGAATATGAACCGCGTATTTCCGGGCGATCCAAATGGCACTCCAACACTGGCGATTGCTGACTATGTGAGTAGGATGATACTGCCGATGTGTGATGCCGGTCTTGATCTTCATTCCGGTGGTTTCGCCATGGAGTTCATTCCGTGTGCCTTCTTGCGCAACGGCGGAGACCAGGAGCTGAAGGCACGCAAGCTGGCAATTACCGAGGCATTCGGAGCGCCTTTGACCGTGGTCGCTCCCGGCGGACCGGCTCTTAGTTCGCTGCTCGCGACAGCCGATGCGCAGGGGGTCGCCATGCTGGCGACGGAATTGGGCGGTTGCGGCAGCGTCAATCTCGATGCGCTGGAGATTGGCAGACAGGGCGTTGACCGCGTACTGCAGCATCTGGGTGTCCTGAATTCTGCCACATCCACAAGCGATGCGCCGGCGACGCGCTTTGTTGAAATGCCGGGCCCCCGCTACCACGTGCACGCACCGGTCAATGGGCTGTTCGAGCCCTACAGCGAGCTGGGTGACGAGGTCGTCGCCGGTCAGAAGGCCGGCTGCCTGCATCCACGGGATAATCCGGATGCGGAGGCCGTCGAGGTCGAATTTGAGAGCGACGGCACCGTGTTAACGCGCCGCGTTCCAGCGGTTACCGAGCGGGGCGACTACCTCTTCAGTCTGTCGACGGAAATCGCACGGGAAGAGTTGCTGTAGCGGCGGCTCGGACTGTTCACCCGACCATATTCAGTTTCTTCTCGAGCAACGCTGAAACGCTGCCCGTCGGCACGACCTTTCGGTACTCCGCAGACCTCTCGCCGCCCGGTGGCTCCCGCTTACGCGCGCGGTGTCGACGGTTTGCGTCTCATGACTTTCGGCCCAATCGTCAATCGCCGTCTTCGATATAGGCCATAGCGTCGACTTCGGCGGCGATACCCTCGGTGAAAAAGCTCCCCATTCCGACCCAACCGGTCGTCGGCCTGATGTCCTTGAAGATCTCAGCATGCGCGCGTGCGGCCTCTTCCCATCGCGACATGTCCTGCAGATACATCCGGGTCCTAAAGACGTCATCAAAGGTTGCACCGACTTCGTTGAGCGCCTCGCCAATAATGCGCAGGGCCTCCTTCGTTTGCATATAGACGTCGCCTGGATAAAGGATTGTGCCATCGGGCGCGGCGGCGGTCGTCATACTGACATCGACAATGTTCCCGACACGGATGGCTCGCGCGTAGCCACCGGTTTCTTCCCATGGCACACCCAGAAATGCGGCTTTACGAGCCATGAATGCTCCTTCTTGTGTGGGTTCTAAACCGGTGCATCTCTATCACGCGGCCAAAGTTGCAACAACGGCGGCTTTCTTTGTCTTGGGACGCCCCTTCCACCTTTAGCTTGATCTATGTCAATGCGGCTCAAAGTTGTAGATTAGAACGTGTCTAATAACTTTTCAGGAAAGGACACTTAGATGACACGAACGATTGATCAAATTTTGGGCAAGGACTCGATTGCCAACCTCCAGCGACCAATCGAGACTGCAAAGGGTTTGCCAGCCTCGGCCTATCTCAGCCAGGATTTCTTTGATCTCGAACAGGAGCGTTTGTTCCCGCGAACTTGGGTCGGAGTCGGCTTTGCCGACGATATAGCAGATCCAGGAGATGCGATGCCCGTCACGGTTACGGGCCTGCCACTCGTTGTTGTGCGTGACAAGAAGGGCGTTGTCAGGGCATTCCATAACGTCTGCCGGCATCGCGCGACGATCCTCCTAGAGGAGCCCGCGAAGGGTTTGGATAACCTAAGCTGCCCCTATCATGCCTGGGCTTGGGATCTGGAGGGTAACCTTCGCGCCACGCCCTACTTCGATGGTACGCCGGACTCCAAGACTTTCAGCGTCGACAAGAAGGAGAACGGACTTGTCCCCGTCCGTTGCAGCGTTTACGGCGGCGTCGTATTTGTCAATTTGGAGGGCAATGCGCTGCCGCTTGAGGAATATGCCGCACCGATCGATAAGACGTTTGGCGAGTATGACTTCGATGCCATGAAGATCGGTCATCGGGTAACTTGGGAGTATGATGCCAACTGGAAATTTGTTCCCGAGAATTGGGAAGTCTACCACCATATTTGGGTGCACGGGGGCATCTTCGAAAAGATGTCGGACGAGCTCGATATCGAGACCGGTGAGCTTTATACCCAGATGCTGGCTGAGGAGAATACGCTGACCCTGACAGCGGCGAAGAATCGGCCGCCACGCGTTGGTCGGGATATGAAGTTGCCGTCTCTGCCAGGGCGCAACGGCAACAAGGAGCCAAAGGGCGGTGGAACCTGTGTCGTCTTGCCGAGCACAACCATGACGCTCAGCGGCAAAGCCTACGCACCGGTTATCTATACGCCGATCGCCCCCGGGCGGACCCGCGCGACGATGGCATTCTTATTTGCGCCAGAAGCCGCCGAGGGTGAGGAATTTGAGGTAGGCCGCGAACAGGTTTGTGACTTGTTCCTCGGCAAGACGAGAAAGTTCGAAGCGGGCCGGGAGTCGGCGCCCCGTGCTGGCATCCGCAGCCAGGACCTCAGCTGCATGGAGCTACAGCAGCAAGCAAGGCTTTCGCCAGCCGCGGACGCCAGCGTCCAGTTCTCACCAACCTGGGAGACCAACGTCTACTACTTCCAGAATTGGGTGGTGAACAACGTGGCCTGAACGGCGAAGCCGCAATTCGTACATCGAGGGGCAGGCGGCACCAACTCCGGTGCCACCTGTTTCACGACAGGTTTGCAGCGATCCAATCGGGTCGTTGTTGCGCCCTAGCCCCAGCCAGCTCCCCGTCTGGCCGCCGCAAGCCGCGGTAGCAGCTCTGAATAGCTCGGAATGATGGCGTACTCGGTGGACCGGCCGACATCCTCCTCCAGCGTATCCCATTGAATCGCCTTGAGCTGGTCGGCGGAGAATGCGGCAAATACGTCCGGATCACCCATCTGTGTCACCGGATTGCACGTCCCTTCGGCAAACGCCATCCTGGTCGCGACCTCGGGGCTTAGAAGATATTCGAGAAAGTCCTCGGCCTCCGGGCAGGCAGCCGAATTGTCGACGACCGAGGTAATCTCCATGAAGACGATGCCGCCTTTGCCATCGATCGGTCCGCTGGTCGGCGTCACCGCGCGGATATTGTGGTGTCCTGCAAGCCGGGCCGGCGATGCGGTGTAGACGCCGCCGGAGAGGTAGAAATCAATGTCACCGCGCACCAGCGCGTCATTGAGTGCCAAGTGATCGCCGGTGACCTCCGCTGCGCCCTCGAACCAGCGCTCTGCCTTTGCAGCGAAGCGATCGAGCGCGTCCGCGTCTTGCGGCTCGAACGGGTTGAGTCCTGCGCCGATGCAAATATGCATGGCGTTAAAGTCGTCGTAGGAAAGCATACCGTAGCGTTTGTGGAGCGAACGCTCATCGGGCAGCCTGAAACCCTGCTGCTCGGCCGTCGTTGCGGCCATTCGATCCGTGTTGACGACCAGGTTGAACGGTCCGAATCGTTGACAGATGCCGAGAAGTTCGCTGCCGTCTTGGCTATAGGCCGATCGATAGATCTTGGAGAACTGCGGCAGCATGCGCTCGAAGTGCGGCTCGAACCGTGCTTTATCAATTGCACGTATCGCGCCCTCGGGAAACAGAACCTCGCGGGCGAATGGGTTGTTCAGGTTAACGATATCCCAGTCCTGCCGCTCCTCTGAAAGGATGCGCTCGACCGCCGCTGCATCGGAGAGAAAGGACTCGCCGGCAGCCGTTATGCCCCGTTTTTCCGTGAAGGCCTGGAGTAGTTCCGGCGCTTCATACCCCTCCCAGCATAGGATATTGAGATCCGCCGCACGCGCCATGTGTCCGCCCCGTTTCCAATTGAGTCCCACAGAATCGCTGATGCAGGATAGATTGTTTATCTGCAAACTTGTAGGTCAACGGCCAGGCAGACTGGCAGGCTGAGAGGCCGCGTCGCGTCGGCGTGCAAGGAGACTTCGTGTTGAAGACAGCCATCGTTGGCCTCGGTTGGTGGGGGCAGGAGCTCGTCACTGCCGTGCAGGCAGACGGTGAACTCAAGAGTGACAAGGTTTGCTTCACGACCGGCGTCGTCCGCACGCCGGCCAAGGCAAAAGACAATGCGGTTCGTCAGGGTCTAGCGCTGACCAGAGATTTCGCCGCATTGGGAGCAATCACGGCCTTGGCTCAACAGGAATCTGCAGTCGTCCCGGTTGACGCCTAGCGGCGGCGCTGCGCCTGACAGCGAAATTCCCAGATCAGAATCGGTCGGCGCGAAACGGCTCCACGTCGAATTGCGGCTGCCGGTCTGCTGCCAGGTCGGCGATCGCGCGCCCCGTCGCGGCGGCCGTGGTCAGGCCGATGTGAGAATGACCGAACGCCAGGAAGGCATTGCTATGTTTTGGCGTGCGCGCAATCACCGGCAGCGTGTCCGGCATAGCCGGGCGATACCCCATCCAGGTTGACGGATTCTGGATATTCAAACTGGGAAATAGATCCATGGTGTGACGAAGTATCTTCGCGTAGAGCACCGGATTTGGCGGTAGTTTGAGGCCTCCCAGCTCGACAAGTCCGGCGCTGCGAAGCCCGGATTCCATGGGCGTTATTGCGAGATAGTCGTCGACCGAGAGAATTGGTATCTCAAGATCGACGCCTGCGTTGGCGAAGGTTATATGGTAGCCGCGTTCGGTGTCGAGTGGCAGGCGTGAGCCCAACGCTGCAGCGAGCCGTTTGGAATGGGCACCGGCGGCCACCACGACCATATCCGCCTCGACGGCACGATCAGCGGAGCGAACAGCAGAAACGCGGTTGTCGTCGAAGGAGAAGCCCGTGGCTTCTGCCTTAACGAAGGTGGCTCCCGCCACTGCCAGTCGTCTGGCCAGAGTTTGTGTCAGGACGAACGGGTCCACCGTATGGGCATAGTCCGGATAGAACACACCGTGAGTGTGGATCGGCGCCAGTGCCGGCACGAGATCGATTATGCCATTCCCGTCCAGCATCTCCATGCGAATGCCGTGCTCGCGTTTCAGTTCGATCGCGCTTCGCTCTGCCTCGAACGATTTCGCCGTGCGGTAGACGTTGAGGATGCCCTTGCGCTGGATGAGGTCGCTCGCACCGGCGCTTTGAAACAGCGGTTCGTATGCATCCATAGCGCCGGCGATGAGGCTGGAGAGGGCTCGCGTCCCGGCCTTTAGTTGCGCTTCGTTGCACGCGCCGACGAAGCGGATGAGCCAGGGCAGGAGTTGGGGCAGGTAGCGCCAGCGGATTGATAAAGATGGGCTCCCTCGAATTAACTTCCCGGGGATTGTGGCCAGGACGCTGGGATTGGCGTTGGGTGCAACATGCCCGATCGCGAACAGTCCCGCGTTGCCCTTCGAAGTGCCTTCTCCCGGTTCCTGAGGATCGATGACGGTGACCTGCCAGCCGTCACGCTGCAGGTAGAGGCCGGTGGCGATACCGACGATACCAGCGCCGATAACGACCGCCTGCCCACGACCGGTATCTTGCTCGCTCAAGAGATCCTCCTGCTGATCCGCATGTCGATGTCGGTCATCTGCCCATCTGCTCGTTATCAGGCTCGTCAAGTTTGCTTGGAACTAAGCCTGGATCTGTAACTTGCCCAGTCGAAGTGATTTTCGACGGAATCCGGCTGGCACGCAACTGTCGGCCGGACTGCCGGCATCTGCTAGGCGGTGACCCAGGGCAGTCGCCTGTGCGATGATCCCGCGCGCTCGTTCATATTCGGGATCGGAAGATGAGAGTCAGCAGTAACTTTGACGGCGGCAATATCGAGTGTCTGGACGTCGACGCCGCCGCCAACATTCGCCTGCGCATCCGCAAGGACAATAACGCGGAGTTCCTTCAGTGGTTCTACTTCCGCCTGACCGACGCCCGCGGCCGCGACTGCCTTCTGAAGATCGAAAATGCGGGTTCGGCCTCATATCCCAACGGCTGGAAAGAGTACCGCGCCGTCGCGTCCTACGATCGTCAATACTGGTTCCGGGTCGACACGAGCTTCGACGGCACTGCGCTGACGATCAGCCATCGCCCCGAGTACGGCTCCATCTACTTCGCGCTGTTCGCGCCCTATTCGCTGGAGCGCCATGCCGACCTGCTTGCCGCTGCGCAGAAATCCTCCAAGGTAAGGCTCGTCAATCTGGGCCTGACGGCCGACGGACAGGATCTGGATCTGCTGAGCGTTGGTGAAGATGGTCCGAACAAGCGTAAATGCTGGATTGTCGCGCGCCAGCATCCGGGAGAAACGATGGCGGCATGGTGGATCGAAGGGTTTCTGCATCGCCTGATCGATGATCATGATCCGGTCGCTCGCGCACTTGCCGCGAAGGCTGTCTTCTACCTGGTTCCGAACATGAACCCCGACGGCAGCCGACGCGGTAATCTGCGGACCAACGCCAGCGGCGCCAACCTTAATCGCGAGTGGCAGGACCCGAGCATGGACCGTAGTCCCGAAGTATTCCTCGTGCGAGAAAAGATGCGCGGGGTTGGCGTGGATTTCTGCCTCGATGTTCACGGCGACGAGGCATTGGCTTACAATTTTCTCGCTGGCCCGATGGGAATTCCCTCGCTCAGTGAGAAGCAGAGCGAGTTGTTCAACGCCTATCAAATGACGCTGGCCCGCATCAATCCCGATTTTCAGACGGTTCACGGCTATCCGCCGGCGAAGCCAGGCGGTGCTAACCTGACGATGTGCTCAAATTGGGTCGCAGAAACATTCGGCTGTCTGGCGATGACGTTGGAACAGCCTTTCAAGGATGCTGCAGATACGCCCGATCCGGTTCAAGGCTGGTCGCCGGAGCGCTGCCGCAAGCTCGGTGCGTCATGTCTGGACGCGCTTTATTCGGTTATGGATGTGCTGCGGTGAGCGCTGGCGCAAATTTTTTTGCGTCGGCGGCAGTAACGCTGCCACTTGACGAGGCTCCAATGCGCGGGCATGGTTTTCTCAAGCTCTTGGGGCGGGCATGTTCCGCGCGCCATCGAAAGACAACATCAACTTCGGGAGGAACCTCATGTTGAAATCGACACTGGGTCGAGGCTTGCAAAGCGCGGCCATTGTTTTGGCGCTGTCGCTCATATTGCTGCCGTGGAGCAACGCGGTCGCCGCCGATAAATCGGTCAAAGTCACAGCGATCGTTGAACATCCCGCACTCGACGCCGCACGCGACGGCGTTAAGGACGAGCTTGCGGCTCAGGGATTCAAGGTCGGCGACAATCTCGACTGGGAGTACCAAAGCGCCCAGGGTGACGTCGGAATAGCCGGCCAAATCGCACGCAAGTTTGTCGGTGACAAGCCGGATGTTATCGTCGCTATTGCGACCCCGTCGGCACAGGCCGCAGTCTCGGCTGCACGCGGACAGATCCCGGTCGTGTTCAGCGCCGTAACCGACCCGGTCGCGGCAAAACTCGTGAGCAACGCCAAGAAACCTGGCGGAAACGTGACGGGCGTATCCGATCTATCGCCGATTGCCAAGCATCTGGATCTGATTAAAGAAATTACGCCGAACGCTAAGACGGTCGGCGTGCCATACAATCCGGGTGAGACCAACGCCGTCGTGCTTGTCGATTTGCTGAAGGAACATGCGCCCGGAAAGGGTCTCAGCATCGTCACCGCATCGGCGCCAAGCACCAACGACGTTTTGGCGGCGGCTCGAAGCCTTGTCGGCAAGGTCGACGTGATCTACGTGCCGACCGACAATACGATCGTTTCTGCGCTTGAGGCCGTCGTGAAGGTCGGCATCGAGTCGAAGATCCCGGTCTATGCCGGAGACACCGATTCGGTGCCGCGTGGAGTGATGGCGGCACTTGGGTTTGACTATTATGACGTCGGCCGTCAAACAGGAAAGATGGTCGCTCGCATACTCAGGGGTATGAAGCCGGGAGACATCTCTGTCCAAGGCGTCGATATCACACAGCT
>CAZCVU010000043.1:0-11123 GCA_964501745.1 uncultured Flavobacteriales bacterium
AGTTTGTATGCTCGATATCCAAACCCAGTGAGAAGCTTGAAAAGAGCGTCGGAACTATCGCCGGCACGGGCGAGATGTTCGTCGACTACTTCGATCATCAAGGTTGGACGATGGCGCAAGATCGTGGCCTCGGCCCCCACGAGCACGCGCATTTCCCAGCCTTCGACGTCCGCCTTGATGAAATCGACCCGGTCGATCCGTTGAGCCGCCACGACCTCGTCGATCGTCGAAATCCTAATTGATTCTTCGATGTATCTCCACCCGACCCGAGGCTTGCCGCTAATTTCGGAATTTACTGCCCTGACATGGCTCAATCCGTAACCGACACTCCCCGACGGCTTGATCGGCACTGACAGACGTCGTTCAGCGGACGCATCACCGAGGCCATAGGGAAAGACCGTGATATTGCGGAACCAGTTGAACCTGATCGCTGGTCGTAGAATGGACAGCGCATAGCTTCCCGGCTCGAACGCATAGACATGGCCCTTTGGTGCAAGCCGAGCGAACAGTTTGACAAACTGCCCCGAGTGGCTGCCGACGTCGAAGATCACGCTATCCGAACGAATGAGCCGCGATAGTGCCGGGCGCAACTCGCGATGGTGCTGTTTGATGCATGACTTGAACAGGTGCGCGCACCAAGTAAGCTTGGCCCTAAGCTCTAACTCCATGGGCAAAGACCTTTTAGACGGATCCATTGAAGATGCGGGTGCCGCACAATATGGAACGACTGCAAACATTGAAGATGCGACATAAGCCCATGTGACATCGTAATGAGCGCCACTATCTCGTCTGTTCCCAAAGGCGAAGATTCCGCGACCGAATCGACGACGTGCAAACCTTGGGCGATCTATAATGCGGTTGAGTTGGAGTTCTATATGACTGAAGAAAGTGAGTCCATCACGCTCGAATAACCGGTCGGGATCAAGTCTGAGCCTACACAACGGATGCTCGGCTTGACCGCTTCGGTCGCAGACTGTGTGAGAACGCGTTCTTGAAATTCGAAGCGCGCTGTGCCGAAACGGACGGGGGCCCCAGCCTACCATCCCTCTGATCTATTGAAGCTCTACATCTACGGCTATCTGAACCGGGTTCAATCGAGCGGTCGGCTGGAGCGCGAAGCGGGGCGTAACGTGGAGGTGATGTGGCTCGTGCGTCGGCTCAAGCCGGACCACAAGACCATCGCCGATTTCCGCAAAGACAACGGCGGTGCAATCCGCCAGGTGTGCACCCGGTTCGTGGCGCTGTGCCGCGATCTCGATCTGTTCGCGGACGCCTGTGTCGCGATCGACGGCTCGAAGTTCAAGGCCGTGAACTCACGTGACCGCAACGCGACACGAGGCAAGATCGATCGGCGGCGCAAGGAGATTGAGAAGAGTGTCGATCGCTATCTGCGACAGCTCGACACCGCCGACCGGCAGGAACCGTCCAAGGCGCGCACGATGAAGAAGCAGCGGCTGACCGACAGGCTGGCCATGCTCAAGAGAAAGATGACCGAGCTGGACGCGCTCGAAGCCGAGATGCTGGCGGTGCCGGACCAGCAAGTCTCGCGGACCGATCCGGACGCGCGGTCGATGGCGATCAAGGCCAAGGGCTCGGGCGTCGTGGGCTACAACGTCCAGGCCGCGGTCGACACCACCCACCACCTGATCGTTGCTCATAACGTCATCAACGAGGGCAACGACCGGGCGCAGCTGTCTCCCATGTCGAAGAAGGCCAAGGCGGCCTTGGGGGCAAAAAAGCTAGAGGTGATCGCCGACAGCGGCTACTTCAACGGCGTGGAAATCCTGGAATGCGGCAAGGCCGACATCACCGCCACCCTGCCCAAGCCGCTCACCTCGGGCAACCAGGTGAAGGGCATGTTCATCAAGCAGGACTTCCGCTACGTGGTCGACGACGACGTCTACATCTGTCCCGCCGGCGACCGTCTGACCCATCGCTTCACCAACGTGGAGAGGGGATTGACGCTGCACCACTATTGGACCAATGCCTGCCGGGACTGCGCGATCAGAGATCGCTGCACCGAGGGCAAGGAGCGTCGCATCACGCGTTGGGAACACGAGCATGTGGTGGAGCCGGCCGAGCGCAGGCTCGATGAGAACCCGCAGGCGATGCGCACACGACGAAACACCGTCGAGCATCCGTTCGGCACCATCAAGTCGTGGATGGGCGCGACCCACTTCCAGATGCGCACCCTCAAGAAGGTCGGCACCGAGATGGCGCTGCACGTATTGGCCTACAATCTCAAGCGAGTGATGAGCATCTTGGGCATCGGCCCGTTGATCGCGGCGATCAGGCCCCATAGGCCCGCGTCTGCCCTTATTTATGCCGATATCCGGCCTCATCGCTCCACAGAGCCCGAAAATCCGCCCATAAGCGGATACTGGCGGCAGATCCCCGGAATCCGACAATCGCGTCACGGCGGGGAGCAACAGCCCGAAACCGCCTGTCTTCTATAATCGCCAGACGTTTCTACACACCCTGGCCGGAAAGCCGAAGTGAGCCGCAAATCCACGGATGGTCCGACCTGGTTATCAACGAAATATCGACTGCGTCCGTTCAATTGCCGGAGCTGGATGGATTCTGTTGCAAAACTCTCGTTGAAGCGTTGGCGCAGGCGTAATTCTCTCCGGTCATGTTGATGGCGAGTAGATTTCGATGATGGGTCTTCGCGAGCGGGGTCAGGCAGTTCTTCTATGCATTCGATCTCGACGCCGTGGTTCCGGTAGACCATCTGGTTCGAAAGAACGAGGCGGTGCTCGACCTGAGTTGGGAGCACGAGTGGGTAGCCCTTCGACAATTTGAGCGATGCATTCGCGACACGGCCATTTCGACCTCTCACCCAATTGAAGTACACCTACAGATGTATTGATACGAAAATACGAAATTGGTATACTAATCGTCGATTTTGGCGTGGGTATGTTTCTTTCCCGGCCTCTTGTTTCCATGGCCGTCGCCGCCATTCTTGCATTTTCCGCGGGTCCGGCGTTTGCCGCCCCGATGCTTGGCGAGTATGTCGGCAAGTCTGCGGCCGAGATTGCCAAGAACCTCGTACGGCAGGGATTCAAGTTTCGCGAACCGAAAACGGAAGACAGCAGTCTCCTCGAGGCCGAAGTGGTCAAGGACGGCATACTCTACGAAATCCTTGCCGATCCCCGGACCGGTGAGATCGTAAAGATCACTGTAGGCGAAGAGAAGAACGAGATCCCGATCATCAAATGCACCGAAAGGTCCAAGTTCATCAGCCACCTGGCGGACACCTACTCCGAAAAGGCCTTCGCGATGGGGGTCAATGACGACGGCAGTATGACCGAGCTGCTGAGATCGAAAGACGGCGAGAGCTGGACCATCATCTTGACGACGCCCAACGGTATTTCGTGCAAGGTCGCGTCCGGCGAAGATTGGCAACCATGTGAGCAAGGCGAGACCCGGAAGCATTGATTGGGGGAGCCGGTTTCCACAAATGGGGGCACCCATTAGGCGGCCCTGCAAGCAAGAACATAGTTGACCGTTAAGAAGCCGGATTGAGCACCGTTTCGGGCCTGAGGGCGGTGAGGATCGCCGTCATGATTTTGCGCAAAAGTTGCCTCAGCCACCTGAGGACGAGGCAGAGGTTGTAGCCGACGGCGGTCAGCACGGCGTTGGCGTGGTCGCCGTCTCTTCCTTTGAGGAAGTTGCGGTCGAGATGGCCGTCCGTCTTCATGTGGCCGATGACCGCTTCGATGGCGGATCGTCGCCGGAGCTCCTTCTTGATGGCGCCGAATACGCCGCGCTTCTGGCCGGACAGGAAGACGCTGAGCGGTTTGGACACCTTGTGGCCGCGATAGCCTTTATCGACATAGACGCGCTCGATCTCTCGGCCGGTGAGCGCCTGGGTCTCCTCGATCAGCGCCGCCAGCGTGTGTCCGTCCCTCGGGTCGAGCCCGAGGGCAGGCTCCCGGGTTGCCAGGCAGCGCCGCGGCATGGAGCACGAACTGGCCGCCCTTGCAGCGGTTGGTGGTGGTGATCGAGACCTTGACCCCGAGCTCGTACGGCTTGTGCGCCTTGCCCCTGCCGATACACTCGGTCTCCGGTGCGTGCCAGGAGTAGAGCTTCCAGCCGCGCTGCTGTTGGCGCTGCTGGCGGATCTGCATGGCCTTGTCCAGCGGCGCGGCGAAGGCTTCCCGCAGCACCGCGTCGTCCTCGGTCTTGCGCCTGATGTCGCGGATCAGCCGGCCAAGACGGGTGCGCAGGAAACGGAGCTCGCGGTTGCACCGCTTGAACTGTGCAGGCCCTGGGCATAGCGACCGGCCATCAAGGCCGCTCGTTTGGCCACTCGGACGTAGGACTGGCGCAGCACAACCCCATGCGCCCGCGCCAGCTCGCCGAGCTGCTCGATCGCCTTGAGCATCAGCTTGGCGTCGGTCGGGTGGGTCACGTTCTTGGGCTGCACCGTGGTGTCCACCGTGATCCGCGCCAGATCGTTTTTCCTCAGCGCGCCGACCTCGTGCGCCACCCGCAGGCTCTCGGCCAGCAGCAGCTCCAGCTTGTCGCCGATCCGCCCGCGCCAGTGGCTCAGACCCGAGCGCTCGTGCGGCATGTCGTGGCGGAAAAACTCCTCGCCGGTGAAGTATTGGTAGTACGGGTTCTCCACCCGGCGATCAAACACCGCTTCGTCCGACAGCCGGTAGATATGCTTGAGCAACAGCACCCCGATCATGAACCGGCTCTCGGTGCCGGGCCGGCCGTCAGCACTGAACCGGTCGGCCTCTCCGTGGGCCACGCGGCGCCTCTGGCGCCACGGTCACACTCCGAGCGTCGTCGAGCCAGTCCCAGTCGATCTCATCGGCCAGCCGGACAAGCTCGTGCTTCATATCGATGATCTGATCGAGCCGCGAACGAAACAGGTCATCGGTTCCACTCTTCTCCGTTTTCCTCGGTCGCATCGCGTTCCTCCTCGATGCGGCCTAGAGAATCATAGTTCGGCCCGCTTGTGACTCCCCCAAAGCGAATCAAAATCGCAAGGTTCGGTGCCCCGAAACCGCATCTTCTTGCAAAACGGATTACTTCAGAACCGCAAAAAAATGATTCCACTTCAATCGATTCCGGGTTCTTCACGGGGAACGACATAACTCCCCCTTCCGGCCGGTTGCCGGTTGAAGGTTGTTCGTGCCAGCGCCTCGTCGAATGCGCTTCGGCCGGCGAGGGCGGCGGTGTCAAGATGGAGGGGCGCCGAAATAGGCCTCCGCGTTTCTGAACAGCACCTTCTCCAGCACCTCGTTCGAATAGTCCTCCTCCTGCCAGTCGGCGAGGACTTTCTCATAGCGGAGGACGGGGAAATCGCAGCCGAACATGACCCGATCCTGAAGCCGGCCGGAGATCTCTTTTTTCAGCGCCGATGAATAGCGCTTCGGCCCCCAGCCGTGCAACTCGTAGGTGACGTTCGGCTTGTGCCGCAGCACGGCCAGCATATCGTCCTGCCAGGGCCACGCGGGCCGTGCCGCCAGAACTTTTAGGTCCGGGTAACGGGCCGCCAGATTGTCGATGTGCCGCGGGTGACCGTGTTCGAGCTCATAGCCGTTTCCGCCGGGCAGGCCCTGTCCGATCCCGGTCAGCCCGGTCAGGATCATGACCGGTGTATCGGCCTCGATGGACAGTTGGTAGAAGACTTCCCACAGCGGATCGCTGGCGGGAACGCCGGTGACCTGGCCGTTGACGGACAGCCCGATAAAGCCGGCATTCGCCGACAGGGCGCGATCGAACTCACGGACCGCTTCGAGGCCGCGGCGCGGGTCGAACTGCAGCCAGTGGCCGAATACCACGTCTGAATTGCGGCGCTGGTAATCGAACGCGTAGTCGTGGTGTTCGCGGATTTCGTCGACGGGCAGGAATTTGGTGAACGACAGATCGAGAATGACGCGCGCATTGCTCTTGCGCATGTAGTCCGCCTGTTCCTCCTCGGTGTAGAAGTCGACCTTGGTCTTCCAGATTTTTTCCTGTTGCGCCAGCTCCTGATCGGTGCGGAATAGATAGCCTCGCCGGGTGCCCCAATGTGAATGGCAGTCGAATATCCGCATGATGTTCCCTTCCGCCGCGCCGGTCTTCCACCGGTGCGTTACGCTTTATCACGCTTGTCGATGAGGCGCCTGATCTTCGAGGTGTTCGACAAACCGGTCATCGGATCGAGCTCACCCCGGCCGACTGCCTTGACCGTGAGGCGGACGCCGAGCGCCTCCCTGAACCGCACCGCCAGCTCGCTTTCGAGCGCGGCGCCGGAGACATCGTCTCCGGCGATCTCGACCATCACCGTCATTTCCTCGCTGCCGCCGGGACCGGTCGTGTCGATCACACAGACATATTCGCCATTGGTCTCGGGGTTCTCGCCGACCAGCGCACCGATGGCTTCGGGAAAAAGGTTCACACCGCGCAGCTTCACCATGTTGTCGCTACGGCCGAAAATTTTCGATATCCGGCGTTGGGTGCCGCCGCAAGCACAACCGGCACCACCGACAAATGCGGAGACATCGTTCATGTTGTAGCGCACGACCGGCGCGGCGTATTTGTACAGGCTGGTCAGGAAGACCACGCCACGATCGCCCGCTGGCTTTTCCTCCAGCGTGTCGGGGTCCATGATCTCGAGTACGAAGGCGTCCTCGAAGATGTGCATTCCGCTCTTGTGGCTGCATTCCGCGGCGATGGAGCCGCATTCGTTGGTGCCGTATGTGTCGTAGACGTCCGCGCCCCACAGATCTTCCATCGCGGCCCGATTGTCGACGCCGAGATGGACGATGAGGCTCTTGATGTTCAACTCGCGCGGATCGATCCCCATTTCGTCGCGGGCAACAAGCGCCATGTGTCGCAGATAGGCCGGAAAGCCGACCAGACAGTTCACTTTCCATGCCTTCATCAGCTCGATCTGGCGCCGCGTCGGGGTCTGGGCGCCCGAGCCGGTCATCACCGGCACCGCGCCGGTATATTTCCAGATGCCTTCACGGGCGAGGAAACCGCCATTGGCGAGGCCCAGCGACAGCACCACCTGTACCAGGTCGAATGGCCGCACGCCCTGCATGTAGAGCCGCCGCCCGGTGATGATGTTCTGCACCTCGCGGTCCCGCGGCGTGAACAGCATGGGGCGCGGCATGCCCGTGGTCCCGCCGCTGGTTTGCAGGATCAGCGGAATCGGTTCGTCGGTGGCGGGATCGATGCCGATATAATCAGCCCATAACGGATCCCGTGCGACGCTTTCACGCAGATCGTGGACCGAGAATGGCGGGATTCTTGTCAGATCGTCCAACGAAGTTATATCGCCAGGTTCCATGCCGGCGTTGGACCAGTGCCTGTTGTAGAAGGGGACTTGCCAGGCGCGCTCCATCTGTCTCAGGAAACGCGCGTCCTTGAGTGCCTGCAACCGGTCACGCGACAGAATGTAACTGGTGGTGAAATATTCCGGAGCAGGTGGAAAATCCTGCCAAAGTCTCTCGAAATCCAGGGCACCGTGATAGCGCGGAATATCATGATCCGGATTTCCCGTGTATGGCGCCATGCCGGTGTCGATCTGCCTCCACGCCGAGCCCCTCAGGCGAGCGGCTTTACCCGCGAGACCCGATCATCCAACTTGTACATCCTAATTCCCGCGAGGTCATCACCCGGTCCGGAACAAAGCTCCTTACCGACATTGCCCGAATTACACCAACGGCCGTTGATATAAATCACTCTGCAGGCGACCTGTTGGTGCTTTGCACCCTGAACCTTTTTCTCCGCTTGCTCCGGGCCACATAGGGACTGGCGGTAAGCCACCTGCAGCACCATGCCAGACTGGGCGTCTATATGGATCTCTCAACGATTCTCGGCACGCACTTTCAGCATGCCTTTGCCGGGACGTACGTCGTCGAGCCTGATCGGCGAGACTACGGTGTCGGTCAGGAACTTTGGCTCCTGGTGTTGCGGCACGCAACATTGGACGAAATGGGGACATCGACGCCCATCCGAACGCCATCGGTGGCGGGCGCGAATTTGCTCGTAGCATCCGGCGATCGATGGGGTGGAGCCTTGTCAGGCGACTTTTTTCTTTTTCCTTTGCGTCATTTGGCGCTTGCCCTTGGAGATGCGGTCGCGGCCTTGCTTTTGCTCGCGCCAGTCCGCGGTGGTCTCTTTAAGGTCGAAGACGTAGTTGTAGCCGCCCTTGGGGTTCTCCAGGATCTCCCACCAATTGTCGTCCGCGTCCACTATGTAGAAGGAATAGGTGCCATGCTGGAAGACCGGGCGTTGGATCTTCTTGAGGCCGTATTCCTGGCGCACGCCGGAGACCAGCTTGTGCGCCTCGTCCACGGCCGCCCGGTCGTCCACGTCGAGGCCGAAATGGCTGTAGACGCCAGCCGCCGTCTTCCGCTTGGTCTCGACGCAGGCGATGATTGTTCCCTTGCCGCGCCGCAACATCAGTGAAATGTCGCTGGTCTGCACGACCTCGAAGCCCAACACTTCCTCGTAGAATCGCCTGGCCCGCGCCAGATCGTGGCATTCTACCGTACCGTGGGACAGACAATTGGTCTTGAGTAAGGGTTTGGTTTTCTTCGGCTTGGTTTTTGCTTGGGCCATCACAGGACCTCCATGGGACTCTTGTTGCATGAGAATTCACGAATATGGCGCCGGGAGTCAACGCGGTTAGCCCGCCGGTGCGCTTGCACGACCGAAACCATTACACCTGCCCCCATTTCCCGTATCAGATCCCCTACCCACCTCCGTGTTGCCATTTGGCGACGGAACACCTAGCATTATTTTCCGATTTGATGTCATTCAGTTGTAATACAGCTAATAAATACCAGAGGAGGAGGTCCCGATGACGGCAACCAATATCATTGAAAATGCGATCGTGCCGTTCGTGAAGAATGCGTGGTATATCGCCGCCTGGGCCGAAGAGCTCGATGGCGGCCTGTTGAACAGAACCATCATGAACCAGCCGATGGTGTTCTTTCGCGATGCCGACGGCAAGGTCGGTGCGCTGGAAGACCGGTGCTGCCATCGCGGCGCGCCGCTGAGCCATGGCGAGGTCGTCGCCGAAGGCCTGCAATGCAACTATCACGGGCTGGTCTTCGATACCACGGGCGACTGCGTCGTGGTGCCCGGGCAGAAGAACATCCCACCGGACGCGCGCGTCGTCAGCTATCCGATCATCGAGCGTAACCTGATCATCTGGATCTGGATGGGCGACCCCGCCCTGGCCGATGAAAGCCAAGTCGTCGACTACCCCTATCACGACCAGCCCGACAAGTGGCCCCATCGCAAGGAAATGTTCCCGATCAAGTCCAACTATATGTTGATGATCGATAACCTCATGGACTTGACTCATCTGGGCTACCTGCACACCAAGACCATCGGCGGCAATCCAAACCATCACGTCACGGCCGAGATGGATACCAGGGCGACCGATAACGGCGCCTATTTCATTCGCTGGATGCTCGATCACAAGCCGCCGCCGACCTATGTCAAGGGCGGCGGGTTCACGGGCAATGTCGATCGCTGGCAGGAATTCGAATATGTCGCGCCGAGCATCGTCCTGCAGTGGTCCGGCGCGCTCGAGATTGGCAGGGGCGCACGGGAGGACCGCGATCAGGAAGGCTTCCACCTGCGCCTGCTGCACGCGGCGACGCCGGAGACCGAAACCACTTTCCACTATTTCTGGTCCTCGGCCCATGGCTATCGCCAGGACGATCCGCAGGCGACGGAGGATATGTACAACGAGATCCATCCGACCTTTATCGAGGATCAGGTGATCATGGGGGCGCAGCAGGACCGCATCAATCTGGACCCGGATCGCGGGCTGGTCGCCATTCACGCCGACGGCGCGCTGGCTCTCGCCCGCATTGCCGTCGACAAGCTGATCGAGAAGGAGCGGAGCCCGGCGTCGCAAGCCGCCGAGTAAGGAATTCTTGGATATATGCGAAACGGCGCCGGCCCGCGGGCCGGCGCCACGCCGTTCTTGCGTAGAGAGATAACTTTCAGCGTAATCGTTGCGACCCGGCCCGGGCGACACGATCATTCGGTCACTTTGTACGTGACCATCAGCCCGGGGCCCGGACTGTCCGGGCCCTTTTCCAGCGTTCGCGTCGATACCGGCACCGACGCGACGCACCGCCGCGATGCGGCGGCGCGCCGGTTGCCGAAACGTCGCGGCCCTTGGGCCGCGTGACGCCTACTTCTTCGACTTCAGCCCCAGCGCCTTGCGGGCGTTGGCGATGACCTTGTCGTCGGTGTCGGCGATGCGGACCGCCGCCGCCTGCAGCTTCTGCCACGGCTGCGGATCCCAGTGCATGCGCCGCGATTTCGCCGCCGCCGCCGCTTCCGGATCGTTGAGCGCCTTGGTGAACGCCGCCCGGAGCGCCGCAACCCGGTCGGCCGGCACGCGCGGCGGCGCGAGCCAGGCGCGGCCGATGACGCCAGAGCCGAAGATCAGCCGCATCACCGCCTTGTCGTCCTCGTTGGTCGCCATGTCGATCAACAGCGGCACGTCGGGCTGGTTCGGGTTGGGCTCGAGGTCGGCGACGCCGAGATGGGTGATCAGGTTATTCTCGATCCATTGCGGACGGATCGCGACGATCGAGGCGTAGACCCCGGCGCGGCCGTCGACCTCGCCCTTGTCGACGGCGCCGTCGACGCCGTTCATGCCGCGATAGCCGGTGATCACCTTGAACTTGGTGCCGAGGATCGCGTTCACCGTGGTCGGGATGGTGTAGGTCTGCGAGCCCTTGCCGGTGGAGCCGAACACGACCTGCTTCATGCGCGCCTCGGCGATGGTCGAGACCCCCGAGCGCTTCATGACCGTGATCATGCTGCGGGTGTAATCGGCCCCGCCGAGATACTTGAAGTGCTTCGGGTTGTACTTGATGCCGACCGCGCGCAGGCGCGACGCCATCGGCGTATCGGACAGCAGGATGCCGATATAGGTGCCGTCCTGCGGCGCCGAGTTGTACAGATAGTTGGCCGCCTTGGTGCCGCCGGCGCCGCCCATGTTCTGGATTATGAACTTGGGATTGCCCGGCATGTATTTCTGGAAGAACGGCGCCAGCAGCAGCGAATAGCGGGTGTGATTGCCGCCTGGACCGGCGGCGACGACGATCTTCACCGTCTTGCCGCGATAGAAGTCGGCGACG
>CAZCVU010000044.1:0-11035 GCA_964501745.1 uncultured Flavobacteriales bacterium
CGACGGATCTTCTGAGCAATCTGATCCGGGCCGTCGGTCAGGTTTATCCGGCTCAACTCAGAGGCGTCTGACTTCGACATCTTCTTCGTACCGTCCCGCAAGGACATTACCCTTGTCGCCGCGCCAAAGATCAGCGGTTCGGTCAACGGGAAGTAGTCGACGCCGAAATCGTGATTGAATTTTTGTGCGATGTCGCGCGCAAGTTCGAGGTGTTGCTTCTGATCCTCGCCGACCGGAACGTGCGTCGCCTTGTAGGCGAGAATGTCGGCCGCCATCAGAGTCGGATAGACATAGAGTCCGACCGAGGCGTTCTCACGGTGCTTGCCGGCCTTCTCTTTGAACTGCGTCATGCGGTTGAGCCAGCCGAGCCGAGCCACACAATTGAAAACCCACGCGAGGCCCGCGTGATCGGGATTCTGACTCTGGTTGAAGAGAATGTTCTTCTCCGGATCGACTCCCGCGGCAATCAGTCCGGCCGTCACTTCGCGCGTGGCATCACGCAGCTCTTGAGGATCCTGCCACAGCGTAATGGCATGCAGATCCACCATGCAGTAGATGCACTCATAATCGTCCTGCAGGCGGGCCCAATTGCGGATCGCGCCGAGATAGTTGCCGAGATGCAAATTGCCTGTGGGCTGGATACCGGAGAAGATTCGGTTCATGGGTATGGACTCCGCGACCGAGCAAAGAAATTAGGCGGGGTGTTATGGCGACTGCCTCAGCACCGGTCAAGCCGGTGGTCGACGTCTGAAAACAGCGGTCAGCTCGCGAAAGTCCATCGCACCGCAAGCCTGCGCGAGCAACGCAAACACCAAGGCGCCACCGATGACGACGAGTGCAAGAGCGCCGGACCGTTGCCAGAGTGGACCGTTGAGCAGACCCGCAAACGACTGCGCAGCTTGCCACACGACGATGCCCATGACGGCGGCGGCCAAGGCGATGCGGGGGAGCCGCAAGATCAGCTGACGATCAGGATCGATATGCTCGCGGCGGGCCAGTACCACCACCAACATCGCGGCATTCAACCAGGCTGAAAGTGCCGTCGCGAGAGCGATTCCGACATGTGCAAGAAACTGCATGAGAATCACTGCGAGGATTACGTTCGCGACCATCGCAGTCGCAGCAATTTTGACCGGTGTCGCCGTGTCCTCGCGCGCAAAAAATGCGGGTGTGAGCGTCTTTATCAGAACGTAGGCCGGCAAGCCACAGGCAAATGCTGCCAACGCACCAGCGGTCGCGCTGGCGGCCGCCAGGTCAAACGCGCCACGTTGGAAAAGTACGTTGATGATTGGTTGGGGTATTGCAATCAGCGCCGCGGCTGCCGGCAAGGTGAGCAACAAACTGAACTCGATGGCTCGGTTCTGGCTCGCACGGGCTCCCTCGGCGTCACCCGTCCCAAGCTGCCGCGAAAGCAGCGGCAACAGCGCAACACCGACGGCCACCCCGACGACGCCGAGCGGCAGCTGGTTCACGCGATCGGCATAGTAGAGATAGGAGACAGAGCCTTCCGCCAGCAGCGAGGCAAGGATGACATCGATGACCAAATTGACTTGAACGACACCAGCGCCGAGCAGCCCCGGTGCCATCAGTGCAAGCAGTCGGCGAACGCCGGGAGTCAGCTTCGGGCGCGGCAATCTTATCATGACGCCGGCACGGTGGCAGGCCCAGGCAATGGCGATGAACTGGCCGGCGCCGGCGATCGCCACCCCCCAAGCAAGAGCATGTCCAGGGAGGTCGAGTATTCCGGCACGCGCCAGCACGAGCGCCGCAATCAGCACGACGTTTAGGAGTATCGGCGCGGCAGCCGTTGCGGCAAAGCGTTCCAGCGAATTCAACATCCCGCCGAGGAGCGCAACCAGCGCCATAAACATCAGATAGGGAAAAGTCAGCCGTGTAAGCTCTATCGTCAGCGAGAATTTCTCCGGATCGTCGGTAAATCCGGGGGCCAGCGCAAACATCAGCCACGGCATTGCGATCATTGACGCGATGGTAAATGCCGCAAGCGTCGTCGACAGCACGGCTGCCGCTTCGCCGGCGAAGCTTCTCGCCGCCTCGACACCCTCCCTTGCTAGGCGACCGGCATAGAGTGGCACGAATGCGGCATTAAAAGCGCCTTCTGCGAATAACCGGCGAAAGAAGTTAGGAAACTTGAAAGCGACGAAAAACGCATCGGCAATCATGCCCGCGCCGAGCACATCGGCGATCAGAATGTCACGGGCAAAACCGAGGACCCGGCTCACTAATGTGTAGCCGCCGAGCGTCGCAATCGAACGGAGAAGTGCCATAGAACCCACCATCTAGCGCGGATTCGCGGCGGGAAAAAGGCAGATTTGGAGCGAGCGACCTACTGAGGTGCGAAATAGCAGCTTGATAGGTCGGACATAATGCGGTCGGTGTGCCGGAATGCACGCCACTCGTTAGCTAGGCCGCTACCGCCGCGTCCTCCAGAGCCGAAAGCAATGCTGAGCGAAGCCGATCGAGCCTTGATGGATGCTCGACTTTTATTCCAAAACCATCCTTGACGTAGAATACATCGACGACTTGCTCGCCATAGGTCGAGATTTTGGCGGAGGAGATCTGCAGTCCCTGGTTGGTAATGGCGTCCGTCAGATCATAGAGCAAGCGCGGCCGGTCGAGGCCGTTAACTTCAAGCACGGTATGCGTATTACTCGCGCTGTTGTCGATAAGTACACGGGGCGTCACGCTGAACACCTGCAACCGGCCTAGACGCCCCGCACGCACCGGAAGTGGATGCCAGTCCCCGGCAACGCCAGACACTGCACGGCGGACCTGGCTTTCGAGTCGCGCAAGTCGCACCTCGTCATCGTAGAGGTCGCCCAGGGCATTTTGAAACCAGAAGCTATCAAGAGCCATCCCATTCTTGAGGGTCGATACCTTCGCGTCCACGACATTGGCCCCGGCGCTGGCGAGCGCGCCGGCGATACGTCGAAACAGGCCAGGTTGGTCGGCACCGTAAACGGTAAGACCGGTAACCGCGCGCTGCGGGTCGACAGCAATCTCAATCCCTAAGCGGTCGGCGCGTGCTTCGGCTTCCTGCATCATCTGGGCGTGCCGCTCCAGTTGATCCATATCGTATGCCAGCCAGTAGGAGGCTTCAGTACGGTCAAAATACGCCTCGACATCGCTCGCCGGCCAAGCAGCAAGATGGGTGCGCATCGCCTGCTTGATGGTATCGACTCGGGCGTCGCGACTCGCCGCTTCGAGACCGGCCGACATTAGATCGTCAGCACGGCGATAAAGCTCACGCAGAAGCACTGCCTTCCACTCGTTCCATACACCAGGCCCAACGGCGCTGATATCGGCGACCGTCATGCATAGGAGTAGGCGCAGGCGTTCACGTGACTGTACGAGCGCGACTAAGTCGGCAACGGTTTTCGGATCATCGTGATCGCGGCGGAATGCGGTATCGCTGAAAATCAGATGATTGCGAACAAGCCAAGCAATGGTTTCGGTCTCCTCCGTCGAGAAGCCTAGACGCGGACAAAGCCGCTCTGCCACTTCGGCGCCACGGGCTGAATGGTTGCCGCCACGGCCTTTTGCAATATCGTGCAAAAACATCGCGGCATAGAGCACGTCACGGGACAGGATCTTCCGGATCGCCTCCGATGCAAGGGGGTGCTCCTCCGTGAGCTCGCCGCGCTCTATCCGACCGAGAATCCCGACCGTAAAAATGGTATGCTCGTCAGTCGTGTACACGTGGTACATGTCGTACTGCATCTGGGCGATGACTCGGCCGAATTCGGGGATAAACCGCCCTAGGACACCGGCCTCGTTCATTCGCCGCAAGGTTGTCTCTGCCCGTTTACGCGACGTCAGGATACTTCGGAACAGGCGGTTTGCTTCATCGCTCACACGCAGACCCGCATCGATCAGACGCAAGCTCCGCGTGACCTGCTGCAAGGCGCCTGGATGGATGTCGGTTCCCGTTCGTCCGGCGACCTCGAACAGGCGGATCAGATCGACAGGTCTGGCAGCGAAATGATCCCGCGTAGCAACGTTCAGCCGCCCGCTATCAAGCAAGAACCCCTCAACTGTTGGGCCAAAACGCTGCGTCCGTGCGGGGGATTTCCGTTGGTGTCGGGCCTCAAGTACAGCGCAGAAAATGCGTGTTAGGCTGCCGACATCCTTTGCGACGAGAAAATAGTGCTTCATGAAGCGTTCGACAGCACTGGTGCCGGCATGATCCTTGTACCCCATGCGCTGCGCGAGTTCTGGCTGAACATCAAAGGTCAACCGTTCCTCGCTCCGGCCCGCGATATAATGAAGGTGGCAACGCAGCGTCCAGAAGAAGCTTTCCGCCTTCTCGAAACGCGTCGCTTCCTTCGCGGTCAAGATGCCGTGGTTTGCGAGTTCTTCGGCGGTACCGGCGCGATAGAGGTAGGTACCGATCCAATACAGAGTGTGTAGATCGCGCAGGCCTCCTTTGCCGTCCTTGACGTTCGGTTCAAGCACGTAGCGCGAGCCGCCGAGACGCTCGTGGCGGCGGTCGCGTTCCGCTAGCTTGGCCTCGACGAAGTCGGATTCTGTTCCCGCCACGACCTTGGCACGGAAGCGCCGCTGGAGTGTCGAGAATAGGCGACGGTCGCCAGATACGAAACGCGCCTCAAGCACCGCTGTTCGGATTGTAATTTCCTGCAAAGAAAGCCGCACGCAATCATCAAGCGATCGGGTCGCATGACCCACTTTCAATCCCAGGTCCCACAGCATGTACAGGAGGTGCTCGATCAGCTGCTCACTGTGGGGTGTCAGCTTGTAGGGTATGAGGAACATTAGATCGATATCGGACGATGGCGCCAGCCGACCGCGGCCGTATCCGCCCACCGCGACAACGGCAATCCGCTCACCGGCCGTCGGATTGGCGACCGGGTACAGATTGGCCGCAACATCCCACATCACGCGTAACAGATGGTCTACAAGGCGACAGGTTGAGCGCGCTGCTCTAATACCGTCCTGATCGACCTCGAACCGGCGTCGAACTTCGCCCGCCGCACGGCCGAACGCCTCATCGTACCGCGCGAGCATGGCAGCACGACGCTCGCTCTCGGCCATATCCCGATCTTCCAGGATCGCTGTTATGGCTGTGGCGAGTGCCGCCTGATCCAAGACACTGTTTGTCTTCTTTCGACGAGCCATGTTTAGAGAAGTGCTTCCACTTCAGGCCATTTGCAAGCGATCCCTCCGGTACCCGCAAGGCAGCGTATCAGCACTGCAGTTGGCCCTTTAGACGGTAGATCAGTTCAAGCGCCGCGCGCGGCGTCAGCTCATCCGGATCGATCGCCGCGAGTTCCTCCTCCAGAGCTGATGGTCCTTTGGACTGCGGTGCCTCCGGAACAGCACGAAAAAGCGGCAGGTCGTCAGCGAGTCGAGCCACCGCCCCAGATTGTTCGCCCGCCTCAAGGGTAGCGAGTATCTCCTCGGCACGCCCGACCACGGAGGCGGGTAGGCCTGCAAGCTGCGCCACGTGCACACCGTATGAGCGATCAGCCGCACCCGGTGCGACCTCGTGCAGAAAGACGACGTCGCCACGCCACTCCTTCACCCGCATGGTGTAGGGACGCAGTCCTGTAAGCCGGGCGGTTAGCGCGGTCAGTTCATGATAATGCGTCGCAAAAAGTGTGCGGCTTCGATTGACTTCGTGGAGATGCTCGACCGAGGCCCAAGCGATCGATAAACCATCGAATGTCGCCGTGCCTCTTCCGATTTCGTCGAGGATGACCAGCGAGCGGTCTCCCGCGCGATTGAGAATCGCCGCGGTTTCAACCATCTCGACCATGAAGGTCGAGCGCCCACGTGCCAGGTCATCGGCAGCGCCGACTCGGCTGAACAGTCGATCGACAATACCGATATGGGCCTGCGCCGCGGGCACAAACGAACCCATCTGTGCGAGTATGGCGATCAACGCGTTCTGCCTCAGGAACGTGCTCTTGCCGGCCATATTTGGTCCGGTCACCAGCCACAGCTGCTGCTCCGGTCCAAGATCGCAGTCGTTGGCGACGAAGGCTGACTGGCGTGATCCAGCGAGCGCCGCCTCAACCACCGCGTGACGACCGCCGCCAATCTTGAAAGTTGTGGAATCGTCGATCACCGGACGGCTGTAGCGCCGGTCGGACGCCAGCTTTCCAAGCGCGGTAGTGAGATCGAGCGTCGCCAGAGCATGCGCCGCCTCCGCCACCGCTTCGGACCTACCTACCACCTCGCCCACCAGGTCGTCGAACAACCGCAATTCGATCGCCAGCGCCCGGTCAGCGGCTTCGCTGATTTCACTGGCGAGATCCGTAAGTTCGACGGTCGAATACCGCATGACACTGGCCAATGTCTGACGGTGAATATAGTCCTGCGATAACTTCGAGGCATGCGCGGCCGGCACTTCCACAAAATATCCCAAGACGTTGTTATGGCGGATCTTAAGCGGCTGGATGCCGGTCTCGCCGCGATAACGCAGTTCCAGATTGGTGATCAGGCGGCGGCTGTCGTCGCGCAGCTGAAGTACCTCATCGAGCTCCGATGAATAGCCGTCGGCGACAAAGCCGCCATCCCGCGTCATATGCGGCAAATCGGCGGCCAGTGCTTGCGATAGTCTGTGGACCATGTCGTCGTGGGCACCTAGGCCTTCAACCACCCTGGACAGATCCTTTGGCAGTTCGGACGCCGCTTGCGAAAGCACCGCCTTGAGGGTGGCAGCAAGCGTCAGAGCGTCCCGTACCGACGCCAAATCGCGTGGACCTCCGCGCCCGATCGTGAGCCGAGACAGAGCCCGCTCCAGATCGGGTGAGCCCCGCAGAGCCAGGCGGATTTCCTCGCACTTAGCGCTGTCATCAAAGACAAACTGAACGGCGTTGAGGCGGTCCTGGATTTGCTCGGCATCGGTTAATGGCGCAGCCAGACGGCGTGACAGGAGTCGCGCACCAGCGCCAGTAACCGTCTCATCCATCACTGACAGCAGGCTACCCTCCCGCTCGCCTGAGAGCGTGCGGTTAAGTTCAAGATTGCGCCGCGTTGCCGCGTCAATCTCCATGACCGAACCAGTCGCAACTTGGCTCAGTCGCTCGAGCCTCGGCAGCCGGCCGGCTTGGGTAAGCTCGACATAGTCTACGAGTGCGCCAGCGGCCGAGAGTTCGGCCCGGTTGAAATCGCCAAAACCGTCCAGCGACGCCACCCCATAAAGTCCCTGGAGGCGTGCGGTTGCGTTTTCCGAGTCAAACCGGCTGTCAGGTTGTAGCGTCAACCGGTCGCGCCAATCCGCTAACAGCTCGGAGAGGCTTTCGCGCTGCGACAATCTTTCCGCTACGAGAAGTTCGCCGGGGGCAACGCGTTCGAGCGCGACGCTCAACGAACCGATCGCGGTGCGCTCGGTCAGAAACTCGCCTGTGGACATTTCAATCCAGGCCAGGCTCAGATCACCGCCAGCTTCCGCCAATGCGGCGAGATAGTTGTTTTCACGCGCGTCGAGAAGCGTGTCCTCGGTCAGCGTCCCCGGCGTAACGACCCGCGCCACGTCACGCATCACCACCGATTTTGGGCCGCGTTTCTTCGCTGCGGCCGGATCCTCCATCTGCTCGCACACGGCTACCCGGAACCCCTTGCGGATCAATCTGGCGAGATAAGAGTCGGGGGGGGGCACCCGCCCCCCCCCCAACGGCCCAAACATGCCGGCATGAGCTCCGCGCGGGGTAAGTGTGATGTCGAGGGCCGCAGATGCCTTGACCGCATCCTCGAAGAACAACTCGTAGAAATCACCCATGCGGTAGAACAACAAGCAGTCCCGATGTGCCTGCTTGATTTCCAGGTATTGCGCCATCATCGGCGTCACACCGTTGGACTTGCGGCGGTGCTTCGTCATCACGCCGCACCTTAACACGACCGGTCGGCTCGCCGTAATGCGCCGCGAGAGCGAAAAGCGTTAGCCGACCATCGGCTGGCCAATGTTTGCGCGTTCGTGCGACAATGTGAAAAATAAGAGCGCAATAGGCTGAACCAGCAAGGAAATCCGGCTCGGCCAGCGGGGGTAAAATGGACGAAAATCGGATCACCGACGAAGAAGCGTTGCTGTTTCATTCGAACGGTCGCCCCGGCAAGATCGAGATTAGCGCGACCAAACCACTCACAACGCAGCGCGACCTGTCACTTGCCTATTCTCCGGGCGTCGCGGTTCCCTGTCTGCGAATCGCCGACGATGCGGCCGCCGCCTTCGACTACACAAACAAAGGCAATCTAGTTGCCGTGATATCGAATGGTACCGCGGTGCTGGGTCTCGGTGCCATCGGCGCACTCGCCTCCAAGCCCGTCATGGAAGGCAAAGCCGCCCTCTTTAAGCGTTTTGCCGACGTCGACGCCATCGATCTTGAAGTCGACAGCTCGGATGTCGACCAATTCGTCAACTGCGTGCGCGTACTCGAGCCGAGCTTTGGCGGCATAAACCTGGAGGATATCAAGGCTCCGGAATGCTTCATCATCGAGCAGCGGCTGCGCGAAATCATGAACATTCCGGTCTTTCACGACGACCAGCACGGCACGGCAATCATAGCGTCAGCGGGCCTCATCAACGCCCTGCACCTCACCGGCCGCGACATCGCAAAGTCTCGCATGGTGGTCAATGGCGCAGGCGCAGCGGCGATCGCCTGTGTCGAGTTGATCAAGGCGATGGGTATGCCACATGAAAATGTCGTCATGTGCGATAGCAGTGGCGTCATCTATCAAGGCCGAGAAGACGGCATGAACCAGTGGAAGTCTGCACACGCGGCAAAGACAAAGGCACGCACTCTGGCTGAGGCAATGGACGGAACGGACGTGTTCTTTGGCCTCTCAAGCAAGGACTGCGTCACCTCGAAGATGGTTGCTGGAATGGCCAACAAGCCTGTCGTCTTCGCGATGGCGAACCCGGATCCCGAAATCACGCCGGACAAGGCGCGCCGGGCTTGCCCGGACGTGATCGTCGCGACGGGGCGCTCAGACTATCCCAACCAGGTCAATAATGTCCTTGGATTTCCGTATATCTTCCGTGGCGCACTCGATGTCAGGGCAAGCACGATCAACGATGCGATGAAGATCGCGGCCTCGGAAGCGCTGGCCGCGCTTGCACGCGAGGATGTCCCTGAGGAGGTTGAAACGGCCTACGGCGGCCAGCGTATGCGCTATGGGCCCGACTACATCATACCGGTTCCGTTTGATCCACGGCTTGTCGTCGCCGTGCCGGCAGCGGTTGCCAAAGCGGCGGTCGACAGCGGCGTCGCGCAACGACCGATCGCCGATATGACCGCATACAAGCAGCAACTCTCCGCACGGCTGGACGTCACCGCTTCAAGCCTTCACTTGATCTTTGAACAGGTCCGTTCGAGTCCACAGCGTGTGGTGTTTGCCGAAGGCGAGGACGAGCGCGTGATCCGGGCGGCCATCGGCTTCCGAAACGCCGGCTATGGAATACCGGTCCTGATTGGACGCGAAGAGCGCATTGCCCAGAAGATGGCAGCGATCGGATTGCGTCAAATCGAGGGCATCGAAATCCACAACGCCCGGCTCAGTTCCGAGAACCCTAAGTATACCGCATTCCTCTATGACCGCCTGCAACGCCAAGGAATGCTGCACCGCGACTGCCAGCGCCTCGTCAACCAGGACCGCAACGTATTCGGCGCCTGCATGGTCGCTAGCGGTGACGCTGACGCGATAGTAACCGGTGTTACGCGAACGTTCTCGGTCGCCTACGAGGAAATTATGCGGGTCATAGACCCAACACCAGGGCAACGGGTGATCGGCCTTCAGGTTATTATTCTTCGGGGGCGCACGATCTTCATAGGCGATGCCCGCGTCAACGAAGATCCCGACAGCGAAACGCTTGCCGGCATCGCCACGCAGGCAGCGGCGAAGGCGCGTGAGATGGGGCATGAACCCCGCATCGCCTTCCTATCGGACTCGAACTTCGGCAACCCACCGCGGCCCGCGAACGCAACAATTCGCACCGCTATCAGGATCCTTGACGAACAGAAGGTCGACTTCGAATATGACGGCGACATGGCGGCGGACACCGCGCTCGACTATGCGCTTATGCAGCGGCTCTATCCGTTTTCACGCCTAACGGGACCCGCGAACGTGCTCGTCATGCCAGGACTGCACAGCGCCAACATCAGCGCAAAACTGTTGCAAGAAATGGCAGGAGGGACGGCGATCGGACCAATCTTGCTAGGGCTTTCAAAACCGGCCCAAGTGCTACAGATGGGCGCGACGATCAACGACATCATCACGCTCGCAGCTTTGGCGGCATACGACGCAATAGAGGCGAGCAGCTAAGAAGCCATAAGGGAGTTGATCGAGGGGGCCCGCCCTTAGCGGATACGAGCCACCTCGGGATCGAACTCTATCGAGAGCGCTGCGAGCAATGGAAACTTTTGCCGACTGAACAATTTTCATGTCTCCGGCGATAGCGCCTGCCGCCGATTCATTGTATCGGAGAGAAGCGATTCCGTGGTCGCGTCACCGCTAGCCAAGGTATTGCCCGCTCCAAGAAGCGACATATTTTTTGCTATAGGACAAAAGAGGCCGAAATGCACAGAATTGGGATCATTCCTTTCGACATGCGGGATGAAGCGGTGGCCTTGTTGTTCGTCACATCGCAGACCCGCGGGCGGTGGATTTTGCCGAAAGGCCAACAAAAACCGAACGAAACCCATGCCGAAACATGCTGTCGCGAGGGTTTCGAGGAAGCCGGCGTACGAGGGATCGTTATCGAGGATTTTCCCTTCACCGTCACCATCACCAAACAGACCGATCAGAGCAAAGTCGTCGTCCCCGTGACGTATTACCCGTTTCTTGTAACCGAACAGACCGACGAATGGCCGGAGAAGGAAAAGCGTCAGCGCCATTGGGCCCTAGTCGAAGATTCGTCCCGTGTCGCCTACCGGGAGGACTACCTGTTTCTGATCAATCAATTCGACAAGCTAAAGCCCTGGATCAGAGAAGCTGCATTAGTCCATAAACCGCCGCCGCGAGACCTGCCGAAGCCGGAACGGTAATCACCCAGGCG
>CAZCVU010000045.1:0-10772 GCA_964501745.1 uncultured Flavobacteriales bacterium
CTGGGCCCGGGCAAGGTCCGCGTGCTTTCGGAACGCCAAAGCTTCTTGATCGCCGCCATACCGGCGGCCGATACGGAGAAGGCGAGAGAACTCGTCGCAACCCTGTACCCGCAAGCGAAGTCGGCAACCAACGTTCTCGAAACCAGCCTCAACAACGGAAACTTCATCGTCCACGCGCCGATGGTCCTTATGAATACCGGTTGGATTGAGCATACTGATGGCGACTTCATGTTCTATCGCGACGGCGGGACACGTTCGATCGGCGGCGTTATCGACGCCATCGCAGCCGAGCGAGACACCATTTCAAGGAAGCTTGGATTCACGCCAATTCCCAGGACGCCCTACTGTGAAAGTATGAAGGACGTGAAATGGGTCAATGATCCCTGCGAAGTCGCACCACCTAACCTGCAGCACCGTTATGTTTCCGAGGACGTTCCCTACGGCCTTGTGCCGATCGCCGGCCTCGGCGATCTCCTGGAGGTAGCGACACCGGCAGCCGATTCCATGGTCGTTTTGTCGTCGATCGGTAACGAAACCGATTACTGGCGTGAGGGCCTGACACTTGAGAAGCTCGGATTTGGCGGGCTAAGCGCTGCAGAGATACTCGAAATTGCGAACGAAGGTTATTAGGGTAGCAAGGCAAATTCAGCGATTCGCGGATCTGCGTCACAGACGAGGAGGGTGAAAGGTATGGCCCTACAGCTTACGCCCTTGAGCGACGTAATGGGTGTTGAGGTGACCGGTGTTGACTTGTCCCAGCCTCTCAGCGACGAGACGTTTGCCGAAGTCCACGACGCCTATCTGGAACATATTCTCGTGCTGTTCCGGGGACAGCACATGACGTTGCAGCAACAGATGGATTTTTGTGCGTTGTTTGGCGGCCTGGAGGTACATACCAATCCGAAGAATGCGCATGCTAACCACCCTGAGATACTCGTGCTGTCCAACGTTGAAAAAGATGGTAAGCGAGTCGGTGCACCCCCGGAAGACGAGGGTGCCTGGCATAGCGACCACGCCTATTTGAAGGCGCCGTGTTCGGCTTCATTTTTCTATGCGGAGATCGTCCCGGCAGAAAACGGCGATACGATGTTCGCCAACATGTACGCCGCCTATGACGCGTTGTCGCCAGAGTTGAAAGACCGTATCGACGGTTTGAAATGGCGCACCCACCGCGAAAAGACCGAGCACCAGCGTCTTACTTGGCCACCCAGAACCGCCGACGGCAAGGCGATGTATCCCGACGTCTTCCACCCGATGGTACGCACCCATCCGGAAACCAACCGCAAGGCGCTCTTTCTCTGCATGCGTCATATCGAGCTGACGTCGATTGTCGGTATGGATGAAGGCGAAGGCCAGGCCCTGCTTCAGGAGTTGCGCGACTTCGCAACCAAGCCTCCGTTTGTTTACTCACAAAATTGGCAAGCAGGCGATGCCATGGCGTGGGACAACCGCTGCTCACTGCATCGCGCCACCTATTGGGACCAGCAGAAGTACGAGCGCTTGATTTATCGTACCTTCGCGAAAGGTGACGTACCCTATTGAGCCGGGGACGCGAGAATACGCGAAGCGGCGGTTGCGTGGGCCAGCGTTGAGGGCATATCGTTGCCGAGAGACCCGCTAGTGTGAATTGGCTGCGATTATCGGGAGGACACCGGTGGGGAAAGCTTTGACGCCTGAAGCCATCGCCGCATTTCGTGACGAAGGATATTATGCACCACTTCGAATCTTTGATCGAACGGAGGCGGACGACCTTCTTCGGTCCTATACCAAATTCCAAGAGAAGGCGGTCGAGATACTTGGAGCGGAACAGCGCTTTAAGACGCATCTGTTGGCGGGGTGGCTTGCGAGTGTCGTGCGCGAGCCGCGCATTCTCGATATCGTCGAGGACCTGATCGGTCCGAACATTCTCTGCTGGTCGACTGCATTTTTTGCCAAATCTGCAAACAGCACGGGCTATGTCGGCTATCACCAGGACGCCGCCATCAACTTTGTAGAACCACATGACGACATCATCCATCTGTGGCTTGCCCTGAAGCCGACGACGACGGAAAATGGCTGCCTGCGCGTGCTTCCGCGCTCGCATCTAGGCGACGTTATGCGGTTAGCGCCGTCCGACGACAGTGAAAATATGCTGCTTGAGGGCACGCAGGCAGTCATCGACGCCAAAGAGGATGAGTTTGTCGATCTCGTGCTGAAGGCCGGTGAAGCATCACTGCATCATCACCGCACGGTGCACGGCTCAGGTCCAAACCGCTCCGGCGCCGAGCGCCTCGGCGTTTCGATCACCTACATGCCAACCGCATCACACAATCCGAAACGGCCGGACTCGGCGACGCTGGCTCGCGGCAGCGATGACTACGGGAACTTCGAGCTTGAGCCCGCACCCGACACCGATTTTTCGAGCACGGCGCTTGCAGCCTTCCAGCGCGCCATGGCGGCGCCAGGTGGCGGCGGCTAGCCTGCGTCGGCTGGACGCTTCTCACCGCCATGCGACAGGTTGAAACGAAACGCGCGAACGATCGTTCAACGCTGACGATCCGCGACGAATGCGTTAAAGACGGAGCCGCCGTCTATGATTTGCTGCGGACTGCATTCGGACAGAACGTCGAGGCGGAATTGGTGAGTGCGTTGCGGGCGAGTGGCGATGCTGTGATTTCGATGGTTGCCGAAGACGATGGTGAGATCGTTGGGCAGGTCATGTTTTCCTGCATGAAGGAGCCAGCAACTGCTCTTGGGCTAGCCCCTGTATCGGTCTTGCCAACCCGGCAACGTGCTGGAATAGGGACATTATTGATCGAACGCGGCCTCGAGCGTGCCAAACTTGAAGGCTGGGAAGCGGTATTTGTTGTTGGCGAGCCCGAGTACTACCGACGATTTGGATTCAGCATCGATGCTGCAAGCGGCTTCCAGTCACCTTACGCCGGTACTTACTTCATGGTGCTTGAACTACGCGCCGGTGCACTCGCCGCGGCATCGCAACAGGTGGAATACGCTCCGCCGTTTTCCGAGGTGGCGTAGCGACCGCAGATCCTGGATCCGAGACGGGCCGGCCGCAGCAGATGGAGGCATAGGTGCTTGAGAACGTGATACGCCGCAGCATTCTCTACGTCGGAATGACGACGATTGTCCCCTGGGCGATGCGTGACAAGATCGGCGGGTTGATTGGCTTTGAAATCGACGTCGCGAGCCGCCTCGCCGAGGACATGGACCTCGAGGTCAAATTCTCGCCGACCGACTATCCCGAGTTGGTTCCGGCGCTGCTCGACGGCGACTTCGACATCATAATTTCCGGACTGGGACTCACGCCGCAGCGCAACCTTCTCGTCAACTGTACAGCCCGATGTGAACGAAGTCGGCGACCTCAACAAGCCCGAGGTGCTTTTCGCCCGCCGCGGCTTCGATACCGAATCGATCAGGGAGCAGCACTTCCCGTTGGCTCGCTGTCATCGTTTCGATGACGATGCCGACGGTTTTCGTGCAGTCTTGAAGGGGGAAGCACACGCCGTCATGACGCTTGAACCGAAACCCCGCTTCATCACGGCGCAGCATCCCGATATTCTCTACCAGCCAGCCGCTCTGCAAAAATTGAAGACCTATCACGCCGCATTCGAGCTGCCGAAGGGCGATCCCGACGCCCTCAACTTCCTCAACAACTGGATCTTCCTGCGCAGCGAAGACGGATGGCTCGGCGAACGCCGCGCCTACTGGTTCGAGAGCACCGATTGGTTCGGCGAAATCGACGACAACCCGTTTCTGCTGTAACCGAGATGCAGCGAGGCCCTGAAAATACGCGCTGGCCTCGTCCCTAGACCAGCAGACCGTTGCCTGCGACCGTGGATCTCAGTGTTCGCGAAACCGGTGCGTACCCAGTTGTGTTACTTCCAGACGGCGCGCGCCACCCGTAACCAGTTCTCACCGAGTATTCCTCGGATATCCGCATCCGAGTAACCACGCTTGATCAGCCCGTCGGTGATTTCAGGAAACTGCTCCGGTTCAACATACTTGATGTCCGGCCACGGAACATCACCTGGATGTGGCGGGTGGCGAGTCGTCGGCGAGGAGCTTGCGGGGTCGTACATGGTATCGGTCGCAAGGCCAACATGCTGAGGCCCGACGAGCTCCGCCACGTAGTCAAGATGCTTCAGAAATGTCTTGGTCGAATTGTCGTTCTTGCCAAGAAAGACGCCAACACCGTTGATGCCGATGACGCCACCGGTTTTGGCGCACGCCTTGATCTGCTCGTCGTTGATGTTGCGCGGGTGATCGAAAACCGACCGCGGATTTGCGTGGCTGAAGACCGCAGGAACTTTTGTCACCTCGAACATATCCATCGTCGTGCGGTAGCCGGTATGGCTGCCATCGCTGATCATGCCAACCCGGTTCATTTCTTCGATGAATTGCACGCCGAGCCGCGTCAATCCGCCGTCGGTGCGCTCCTTACAGCCGTCGCCGACAACGTTCTTCATGTTCGTCACGAGCAACAAGTGCCGAATGCCAAGCTTGTAATACAGCTCGATCATGTTCGGATCCCCTTCGCAGGGATTGGTGCCCTGGAAGTGGAAGACGATCGCGAGCTTGCCCTCTTTCTTGGCGCGAACGACATCATCTGCCGTTTCGACCAACACGAATTTTTCAGGGTTCGCCTTAAAGAAGTTGCGTTCTCTCGCAAGCTTATGGACTGCCTCATCCAAACTGTGCGGATCGCCGGCAATCGTCAACGACGCAACATTGTAGCCGCTGGCAAACATGCGCGGAATCGTCTGCATCTTTAGGTCGTGGCGGCCGGAATCCCCCCAGGGGAACGTGTTGTCCCAGACCAACGCGTCGGCATGCAACCTCGCTACCTCTTCGGATACATCCCACTCGGTCTTCAGGTCATCAAGGACTTCGCTCATTGCCTCTTCCTCCCATGCCAGCTGCGGCAAACAACTCGGCTCAGCCGGGGCGATGCTCGTTATTTCCAAACACGCCGTGCCAGGTCAAGCCAGTTCTCACCGAGAATACCCCGAACGTCAGAATCCTTGTAACCGCGCTGCAACAAGCCATCGGCCAATTCGGGAAGCTGCTCGGGTTGTATGTAGTTGATCTCGGACCACGGAACATCGCCAGGATGCGGCGGATTCCAGGGGGTTGGCGATGAATTGGCGGCATCGACCGGCAGATCTGTGGCAATTCCGACGTGCTCGGCGCCAACGAGTTCCGCGACATAGTCGACATGGCGAATAATGGTTTCCGTCGAACTGTCGTTCTCGCCAAGAAACACGCCGACGCCGTTGATGCCAATGACGCCACCGGTCGCGGCAGAGGCCTTGATCTGTTCGTCGGTAATGTTGCGCGGATGGTCGAATATCGCTTTCGGGTTGGAATGGCTGAAGATGAAGGGATCCTTCGATACCTCGCATGCCTCCAGCGTCGTCCGGTTTCCCGTGTGGCTGCCGTCGACCAACATGCCGACGCGGTTCATTTCCTCGATCACCTGCACGCCGAAGCGACTTAGTCCGCTATCCGTACGCTCCTTGCAGCCATCACCAACCATATTCCTCAGGTTGGTCGCCAAGAGCATTTGCCGCACACCCAACGCATAGTAAACCTCGATCATGCCAAGGTCACTTTCGACGGGTCCTGTTCCCTGAAAATGGAAGCTGATGGCAAGTTTGCCGGCCTGCTTCGCCGCAGTGACATCATCGGCTGTATTGACGAGCACGAAATCGTCGGGCTGCGACAGAACGAGCGCTCGCGCCGCCGCTATATTCTTGATGGTTTCCTTGATGCCCGAGGAGTCCTCGCCAAGCGTGAAAGTGACAAAGTCGTAGCCACAACTCTTCACGCGATGGAGCAATTTGATTTGCAACTCGCGGGTGCCATCGGAGCAGGGAAACAGATTGTCCCAAACAAGCGCGTCTTGCGTCAGCTTGGCCGCCTGTTTGGAAATGTTAGCCACCGTATCGGTCAGTGTCTCGCTCACTCTCCCCTCCTCCGCATTGATCCAGGCCGCAGCCGGAACCAGAGCCGGTCCGTTATTTGTTACGTCAGCCTACGACCATTTCCCGGATAAGACAAAGCGCGAGCAGACGCTTGCCCGACGCGTTCGTCGCCTTGACCGATCGGTCGTCGCGATCTCCGTTCCAGTGTTGGCGTCACTGGTTCCAGTGCCCAAGAAGGGCGATCTCTATCCGCAGGATCCCGACGAGCTTGCTGTTGTCGACGACTCAACACAGAAGGGTCGCCATCCGCTTCCACGAGCAAGAACCCCGATACGAATTGGCGGCGTTGACCGCAATGCTCATCAACGCGCCGCCGAGGAGCCACGGCGTGACCGCGAATACGCGCGAGCAGATCTGGCAACAAGTCAGCTCAAGTGATGCAGTCTTGGAATTCAATCCGGCGTCGATCGGCGAGCCAGGCTAGACGGCAAGCGGTCGCCGCTCTTACTGTCCGCGCGTCGACACCGCACCACACCTCTGGCACTGACGCTTCTCGACGTTACCCGATTGGCCCCAACCCATGACGACATCGATCACCCGATAGTCATGGATGCCGAGCAGGCACAAAAGTCGACCCAACCATCCGGGCATGGACCATCTCCCAAATCACCGGCGGTTCGCATTCATAGACTAGCATGCACCGAACGGCGATGTGAGTGCGGAGAAATAGGTACGCACGGACAGCCGCCCAAGTGTCCTTCGTGCCGAAACAGATCAGTATTCATATGGACAGCTAAATTCTTCGAGTATCCCGACATGAAGCCGGCCGACGACGAGGCGCAAGGTGGCCCGGCCAATAAACGGCAAGGCGGATTCGATCACATATCCTTCAACGTCGGATCGAGGAGGAAAATGTGCATCGGCGAGGAAGGGGGGGGGGGCGTGGAGCGCGCGGGCTTATCGGACGCCGCCGACCAGTCTGCCTCATTGCGTGCCAGGCGAAGCTAGCACCCTATTCGCGCGACGATTTGACAAAAGAAAAGGACCGGCCGAGCGATCGGCCGGTCCTTAACTTCTGAAGTGCTAACAGTTACTTCTTCAGCTGGTACTTGCTGGTCTCGACCTGATCGATCCAATCAAACGTCGTGAACCAGTATTTCCAACGCGTCGGGATGAAACCCTGCGTCGTGTTGTACTGAATCCAGGCGTTGAAGAACGTGATCGCATCGGGGTCGCCTTTACGCATCACGAAGGCTTCGTCGGTCTTGCCCAACAGGTTCTCGAACGGCAGGAACAGCATTTCAGGGTTCTTAAGAACCTCGAACTGACCCTTCGGCGGAGCGGCGCCGGCGCAGTGCAGGTTGCCGTTCACGGTGTCGAGATAAGCATGCACGTTGTCGTCGTAGAGCACGTGCTGTGCCTTCGGCCAATAGGTCTCACGTACGATCGAGCCGGAGGCGCCGCGACGCCCACCGATCTTGATGTGCGGCTTGTTGAAGTCTGCGGGCTTGATCATGCCCGCGGCCAGCTTCTTGTTGCAAACGAGCTGCGAGCCGGTATGGGCATACGGAATCGAGAAATTGACCTGAAGCGCACGCTTTGGCGTGATCGACATGCCAGAGATGATCACGTCGAACTTCCTCGCGAGCAGCGCCGGAATGATGCCATCCCACGCCGTCGGGAAGAACTCGGCCTTCGCTTCCATATCCTCGGCGACCTTCGAAGCGACATCGACCTCAAAACCGATCATGTCGCCATTCTTGCCACGCATGACCCAAGGCTGGAACGAGCCTACGCCAACGCGGAAACGGCCGCTTTGCTTGATTTGCTCAATGATACTGCCTTTAGCCAGATCCTGTTGGACATCGGCTTTGACAGGACCCTGTGGAACCGCCAACAGCATCGCGCCAATGGCAAGTCCAACTACTAGTAAGCCATATTTCATACATCACACTCCCTGTAAGCTTTGTGTCTACTTAGATGGATTGTTGATGGGCAGGGTACCGCAATAGGTACAAGTTCAGGTGGACGAGCCCATCTGGCGACACCTTAACTACAACCAACCCGGCCCGCAAGCATGCAAAAGGCACAGATTCAAAACCGGCCGGCCGTGCTCGGGCAGGCCGCATCCACTGGATAAATTCCCTTCGGTGCTACTCGCGGTCCATCGCGTTGTTTATGGACACGTTTACGACGCTACCCGCGCCGACGACGGCTTCGGTAACGACCTTTATGGCGGCCGCTATATGTGCGTTGTCTTGCTTGATGCCAACGCCTTTGTTGGTAAGACCCTTTTCCATCTTCTCCTGATAGTAGTTCGAGATCTCTTCCTTAAGCATCGCCTTCAGACGATCCTTCTCGCCGGTCGCGAGCGCCAACGCATCGTCGTCCGTAAGCTCGACGCCGACCGAGAAGAGGAGCATCTGCCGCGAGAACCCCAACCCCGTGTTCTGCGACGTGCCAGCGACGTCGCTTCCGGATTGGCCGTAAAGCGCGCCTGACTTCTCGCCCAGTTTTGCCGCCGCCACGGTGACCAGAAGATGCGCAAATTCGAGCACCGGACGGTCGCTCTTCTCGACCACCTTTGCCAGTGCACCGGCGCCTGTGGTTTCCGTCTGTTCGCCGCTCATCGCCTGCTCAGCGGCCTGATCCTTCTTGAAGAAGACCCAACCGGCGCCGCCAGCTATCGCTAGCACGAAGACTACGAATAAGACATTCCGCATAGCCCTTCTCCCGTCACCCGACATCCAACCCTTGTCGAGATTGTATGAGATATGAGGCAAAAACAAAAGGTGCGCTTGAGCAACTGCACCACCGCCTCAGTCGCTGTGGCGCATTGGTTCAACTGGGTACCGGCAGAGGCCGCTCAAAGGCACCGGAATGCCAGTCTTCATGGAGAGGTCACAACCTCTCCCGGACCGAGGATCAGTCGATCGCTGCGGAGACTATGATCTCCACTTTCCAGTCCGGTCGCGCAAGTTTTGCCTCGCACGTCGCCCGTGCCGGCGGATTGTCGGGATCGACCCATTCGCGCCACGCCTCGTTCATGGCCGCGAACTCACGCATGTCGCTGATCCAAATCTGAGCCGTCAGCAGCTTTGATTTATCGGTCCCCGCCAGCGCCAGCGACTTGTCGATACTGGCAAGTACTTGTCCGGTTTGCACCTTCATGTCTCCGCTTGCATCGTCTGCAACCGTACCTGCGAGGTAGGCAACGTTGCCGTGGATCACGGTTTGACTCATCAGGGGCCCTTTTTCATATCTAATGATCGTCATAATTGCGCTCCTTCCAGTTATCGCGGTTTCTGCAAAGCGCCAGCCCTTCACCTTATACGTCCGGCGCGGGGTCCCGCCGTCCAAGTCTAAGCACTGCCACGGCGGCGATCTGATAGCCGCCATGCAGCAACACTCAACATAGTGAGTCCTAGTCGGGTCGGCGAAAGTTTAGATGACAGTTGTTGCAGGCATTTCGGCCAACCGACACCAGTTGTCTGGAGAGTGCCCTCGCATCGCCGCTTCCCATGGCCTCTTGTTCCAGCCGCTCAACTTCAGCGAGGAGCTGCTCGGCGGAGGTCTGAAACTTGTAATTCTCGATCCAAATCTCCGGGCGCGCACGCGTCTTCGGATCCGACACGTCGTGGTAGCTAGTGCCTTGCGGAAACAGTGTTAGTAGGCCCTGTGCCTCGGCTGCGATCTCTGCTGCGATGGCAGCGATCTCCGTTCGATCGACATTTCCGCGCTTGATGAGTTCGTCGATCGACTTAAGCCGGGTTGAGAAACCCTTCATAACTTGTTGACGCCGTAGCACCACATTTCTGGGGATCGAAGGATCTATCAGCGCCGGGCTCTGTGGCTGCGTAACTTCGGCACTGCTCGACTGACTGCGGTTCAACCGAGACTGTTCGGTTTGGAGTGCGACATTGTGAAGATGCCTCCAGCCGAAGGCGGCGGCGATCGCGACTGCGGTCAGGATGAACAGATGTTTCATTGGCAGCCTGCACCTTAATTTTCGGCGGCCGACGTGTTCGACGTCGATCTGGAGAGGCTAGTCGTAGACGAAGGCGAATGTCGTAGAAGCTGGCGCCGCTGCCACCCACGCATCGGCGAGCTGTGCAGTGCGGCTTGGCGAAGGGGAATAGACGCACTAATAATGAAACGGCAGCTATTCACGCCCGATCACACCTGGGAGGCTGAGATGTCCAAGACCCGGAGCGAAACCGATAGCATGGGAGCGGTGGAGGTGCCAGCCGAGCGCTATTGGGGCGCGCAGACCCAGCGGAGCCTACAAAACTTCAAGATTGGCGGCGAGCGCATGCCCGATCCATTGATCCGTGCGCTGGGCATCCAGAAGAGAGCCGCCGCTTTGGCCAATGTTGCGCTCGGTGAGCTCGACGATACCGTCGGCAGCGCCATCCTCGACGCAGCGCAGGAAGTGATTGACGCCAAACTTAACGATCACTTTCCGCTCGTCGTCTGGCAGACCGGTTCGGGCACCCAATCCAACATGAACGCCAACGAGGTAATTGCCAACCGGGCCATCGAATTATTGGGCGGTGTGGTCGGCTCAAAGGACCCGGTTCACCCGAACGATCACGTCAATCGGGGGCAGTCCTCCAACGATACATTTCCATCGGCGATGCACATAGCGGCCTCGGAGGAGGTTCACCACCGCCTGCTGCCGGCGCTGCGCTCGCTTCGTAACTGTCTAGAGGCGAAGACAGATGCGTTTGCCGAGTGCATCAAGATAGGTCGCACGCACACCCAGGACGCGACGCCATTGACGTTGGGTCAGGAATTCTCCGGTTACGCCAAGCAGATCGAATACGGTATCGAGCGCGTCGAGGGCGC
>CAZCVU010000046.1:0-4858 GCA_964501745.1 uncultured Flavobacteriales bacterium
ATAGCCGAGCGGCGACGCGGCGGCCGATAGACGACTTGCCGGCCCCCATCATGCCGATGAGAACAATTGACTTCTGTAACGGCAATTGGAGTGTCACTTGGCATAACTCGCAATAATCCACGCGTTCAGCCGACACGACGCGTGTCATTGAAACACGTAATTCCGGTCTATAAACTGCCGCAGAATTGCCACAGTCAAGGTCTAGCGTAGGCGCTGAACTTCAATCGGTCCGTTTGGCGCAAGCGTCGTCTGCGACATATGTTGCCCCTACAGGTCCTATGAATCTATTGACCAAGCTGGCATTGTTCGTACTCGTTGTCGCCATTGGCGGCGGCGGCATGTTTTTGGCGACTTGGGACATCCCGCCGCCTTCCAGGACCGTTGAGAAGGTGTTGGATGATAGCCGTTTCCCCCGTTAGATATGTCCTGGGCGCCTTCGCGGCCTCGATGGTGCTCCATATTGTGTCCGGCCCGGCCAGTGCAAGTGACCAAGCGTTGGCGGGTGCAGAGGGCATAACGATTGCGCAAACCACCGGCACGGCAGGCTCGCCTGTACCGTTGTGGCTGCCGCGCGCCGGTACGAAGGCTACGGGGGCGGGCGGACAACCGGCGGCGGTTCCCGCGACACCGTCCAGCAAGACAATAACGGTAGATCAACTCACCACTCCGGATTCCGAAACTGTAGGAACTCTGGAAAGCGAGATGGGTGGGCTTGGACTCGAAATGTGGAGCGGAACGCCGCGATCCTTGATTGACGGCTTACTACCGCAACTTCCGATCGCCATTCGCTCACCGACAATGCGCGATCTTGCCCGTCGGCTTCTTCTTTCCACGGCGGTCGTGCCGCCTCGGGACGGCGCCGAAAGCGATGAAAAGAGTCTGATCGCCATGCGGGTAGAGCAGCTGCAGGCGATGGGGCTGATTGGCGCAGCGGCGGAACTGATCAGTGCGGCACCGACGCGGGATTCGGATCCCGACCTGTTGCGCGCCAAGGTCGACAATTTGCTTCTTTTTAATGACCTCGGTGGCGCATGCAATGTGGTGCGGCGCCAGGGGAACCGCCTTGTCGAAGGGTATTGGCAACGCTCGCTGGTCTTTTGCCAGGCGCTCGAGGGCAATGTCGATGGTGCGGCTCTGGGCGCCAATCTACTTGCCGAGGGTGGGGAAATCGATGATCCCGCATTCTTTGCGCTGGTCGATGCACTGACTAACGGCCGCAGCGTTACTGTCGAGAGCTTGACACGCCCGACACCGCTGCATTTGGCGATGTTGCGGACCGCCAACTTGCATATTCCGCCGAATGCGCTCGACCGGGAGTCGCCGGCACTGTTGCGCGCGATCGGTATCAGCCCGAATGCGGCAAGTGATTTGCGACTCGACGCTGCCGAGTGGGCAGCTGTCATGGGGGCGGTGCCACCTGGGCGGCTGGGCCAGGTATATGCCGGCGCCGAGTTTGAGGTGGATGAACTTGATAATGCTTTGAGTTCGGCCGATGCGCAGCGCAATTCTCGCGGCCGGGCGTTGTTGTATCAGGCCGCAGCAGTCCAGAATGTGCCGATGGCCAAGGCTGCCGTTTTGCAACAGGCCTGGCAACTCGCGCGCGAGGATAATCTCTATTCGCTTGCGGTGCGGCTATATGAGCCGATGATTCTCGAAACGCCGCCGTTGAGCGGACTTGGATGGTTCGCCGCCGATGCCGCTCGGGCGCTCTTCGCACTGCGCCGGTCGGTGGCGGCGCAGCCGTGGCTGACGTTGCTTCGGCAGGAGACACTACGGGATCCAGACGCGAAGCGTGCCGCTGACGCTCTTTGGCCAATCATCGAGGTCGCGGGCAACATCGACGTTGCGATATTGGATCCGGCATCGCTTACGGCGTGGCAGGCGGCTCAGCGCGAGATTTCGCCTGAAAGTGCCAATGCGCGTATTGCGCTCGGATTCGCGATGTTTGAGGCGCTCGGCTACGAGCTAGATCCGGAGAATTGGCGCACGCTGTTGAGCGAAATTACATGGTCGGGCAAATCGGTGCCTGGAGCGGCGTGGCGCCGTGCATTGCGCGATGCGAGCGAGGCTGGACGCATTGGCGAGACGGTCCTGCTTGCGCTGCTTGTATTGGGAAGAGAAGGCCCTGAGGGCGCTGATATTTGGCATCTACACGACCTGCTCGTGGCCTTGCGAACCATCGGCCTGGAGACTGAGGCGCGCGCGCTTGCGCTTGAAGCCATGTTGGCGGCGGGGTTGTAGGTCAATCTCCCCTTATCTCGAGAGTTTTCTCGAAATGCTCGCAGCCGAACGAGGCTCGGCAGCGAACACGATCCAGGCCTATCGCCGGGACCTGGACGACTATTTTGGCTTCCTTGAACAGGTAGGAATGGCACCGGACCGGGCGTCCTCCGAGGATATTAGCGCCTTCGTAAGATCGTTGTCCCGCCGCAATCTCGCCCCAAGCACCAGCGCGCGGCGACTCTCGGCAGTACGTCAGTTCCACCGTTTTCTGCTCTCGGAAGGTCTGTGTGAGGAGGATCCTTCAACGGCGGTCGATAGCCCGCGACGCGGTCGCATTCTACCGAAAACGCTGAGCGAGGATGAGGTGAGCAAGTTGCTCGATCGAGATCGCTTCACCGATAAACCCGAGGGCATACGGCTGCGCGCATTGCTGGAACTGCTATATGCGACGGGGATGCGTGTTTCCGAGCTGGTTTCCTTGCCGCTGGCGGCGACGCGACAGGATCCGCAATTCCTTTTGATTCGGGGCAAAGGCGACAAAGAGCGGATCGTCCCATTGACGCCCGATGCACGCGACTCTCTGCAAAGCTACGAAACAGTGCGTCAGAGGGATTTCGCGAGGGGTCAGCAATCGCCCTGGCTGTTTCCGTCGCGCGGATCGCAGCGTCATTTGACGCGCCAGCGTTTCGGGCAGTTGCTGAAGGCACATGCCAGAGTCTGTGGTCTTGCGGCGGAGCGGATCAGCCCACACGTGATCCGTCACGCTTTCGCCAGCCACCTGCTGGCAAATGGTGCCGATTTGCGGGCGCTGCAACAAATGTTGGGCCACGCCGATATCTCGACGACGCAGATATACACCCATGTTTTGGATGAGCGCATGCGTCAGCTCGTCGAATCGGCCCACCCATTGTCGAACCGACAGGGCAGGCGGCAGTAGCCATGCAGAGATCGGCTTGCAAACCACACCCTATGGCGCGTTCGTTTTCAATCGACGTGGCTTATGATAGGAACTGCTCGCCCAAACCGTCGGCACGTTGGATCCGGCCATGATGACATTCCTCGACTTTGAACAGTCGATCGCGGAACTTGAAGGGAAGATCGAAGAGCTAAGGCACCTCTCGGATGCCGGCGATATCAACATCGCGGACGAGGTTGCCCGACTGCAAGCCAATGCCGACCGGCAATTGAAGCAGATCTACCAGAAGCTTTCGCCGTGGCAGAAAGTGCAGGTGGCCCGACATCCAGAGCGTCCGCATTTCGCCGATTACGTCGCGCGCCTATTCGAGGACTTCACGCCGTTGGCCGGTGATCGTGCCTTTGCGGAGGACAACGCGGTAAAGGGTGGTTTAGCGCGATTTCGAGGATATTCCTGCGTTCTCGTCGGAAATGAGAAGGGCGCTGACACGGGTGATCGTGTCGCTCACAACTTTGGCATGGCGCGGCCGGAGGGCTATCGCAAGATCCGCCGCTTGATGGAGTTTGCTGACCGATTTGACCTTCCAGTAATCAGTTTGGTCGACACCCCGGGGGCGTATCCGGGCGTCGGCGCCGAGGAGCGTGGCCAGGCAGAGGCCATCGCGCGCTCGATCGAAGCTTGCCTCGCTATTCGTGTGCCCTTTGTCAGTGCCATCATCGGCGAAGGTGGTTCCGGCGGCGCCATCGCTCTGGCGGCGGCAAATACTGTGATCATGCTCGAACATGCCATCTACTCGGTAATTTCACCTGAAGGGTGTGCCTCGATCTTGTGGCGGAGCGCCGATCAAGCACAGGCAGCCGCCGCAGCGCTGAAACTAACCGCCGAAGATTTGCTGGAGCTTGGCATCATCGATGAAGTCGTGGCGGAGCCCTTGGGCGGCGCTCATCGGCTGCCGGAGGAGGCAATTTCCTCACTTGGTGACGCTTTGCAGATGGCTCTAAAGGAGCTGCTTTCGATCGACGGCGGAACCCTACGCGCGCGGCGTCGCGAAAAGTATTTGGAGATGGGCAAGAACGGCTTGAGTTAGTCTTGCTGGCATTCTGGCCGGCCGTCGGACCACGCGAGACCCGGGGTATCAACGCAGTACGGTCATTGCGCAATCGGCAGTTTCAGCTGCGGCCGTGACATTGTTTGTATTTGCGGCCGGAGCCGCACGGACAGGCAGCGTTCCGCGATACCTTGCCCCAAGTAGAGGGGTCGTTGGGGTCGATGACTTCCGCTGCCTTGCGTCGCATCGGCATCGCGGCCAAAGCTGTTTCGGCACTGTCTGCAAACGCCGGGTCGTTTCGCGTCTCGACCATATCGACGTGTTGCGCCCTACGCTGCAGTGTCTCTTCCGGCGCCTCCATCTGTAGTTCCAGATGACTGAGCACCTGGACCACGGATTCGCGCAAACGGGCCAGCATGGTCTGGAACATGTCGAATGCTTCACGCTTGTACTCGTTCAGCGGATCGCGCTGAGCGTACGCCCGCAGACCGATACCTTGGCGCAGATGATCGAGCTGCAACAAATGGTCCTTCCAGATCTGATCGAGTAGCTGCAGGAGGAGACTCTTCTCTGTTACCCGCATCATCTCCGGCGTGTAGGCAACAGCCTTTTCCGCCATCTTGCGGTCGATCGCGGCGACAATACGCTCATGGATCTCGCGATCGGCGATG
>CAZCVU010000046.1:4868-9797 GCA_964501745.1 uncultured Flavobacteriales bacterium
CTTGGCCCATTCGTCGATTGGCAAATCGAGTGCGAACACCCGCATGCATTCCTCGTGCAGTGTGTCGAGCTCCCACTGTTCCGGTAATGCGTTCTCTGGAATGCAGCGGTCGACGAGTACTTCGATGACCTCGTGGCGCATGTCGACGACTGTCGATTGAACGTCGTTGGCACGCATCAACTCCTTGCGCTGCTCGTAGATGACCTTGCGCTGGTCGTTCATGTCGTCATCGAACTTGAGAAGCTGCTTGCGAACCTCGAAGTTACGGGCCTCAACCTTTTGCTGGGCCTTCTCCAGCGCCTTGTTGATCCACGGATGAACGATTGCCTCGCCGTCTTGCAGCCCGAGCCGCTGCAGCATCGAATCCATCCTCTCCGAACCGAAGATGCGCATCAGGTCGTCTTCCAGGCTAACGAAGAACTTGGAGGCGCCGGGATCGCCCTGACGGCCGGACCGGCCACGTAGCTGGTTGTCGATACGCCGCGATTCGTGGCGCTCGGTACCGAGTACGAAGAGGCCCCCGGCGTCGATCACGACGGATTTTTTGGCGGCGATGTCGTTCTTGATTTCTTCGGTCTGTGCGGTGCGCGCGGTCTCGTCCTCGACACCGTCCAGTTCGCGCCAGAGCCGCATTTCAAGATTGCCGCCGAGTTGGATGTCAGTGCCGCGGCCCGCCATATTGGTGGCGATCGTCACGCCACCTGGTGCCCCCGCCTCGGCAATGATGTGAGCCTCCTGCTCATGATGCCGGGCGTTGAGCACATTGTGTTTGATGCCTCGCTTCTTCAATAGCGCCGCCAGCTCTTCGGATTTCTCGATGGTGATGGTGCCGACAAGGACCGGCTGCTTGCGCTCGTGACACTCTGCGATCTGGTCGAGGATCGCCTCGTGCTTCTCGCGTGTCGTCCGATAGACCTCGTCGTCGTTGTCGATACGGATCATCTCCATATTGGTTGGAATTTCCACAACCTCGAGCTTGTAAATGTCGGCGAACTCGGCGGCCTCGGTCATGGCTGTTCCGGTCATACCGGAAAGTTTTGGGTAGAGCCGGAAATAGTTCTGAAATGTGATAGACGCCAGGGTCTGGTTCTCGTTCTGAATGTGAGCCCTTTCCTTGGCTTCCAGCGCCTGGTGCAATCCCTCCGAATAGCGTCGGCCTTCCATCATGCGACCGGTGAACTCGTCGATAATAATGACCTTGTCGTCTTTGACGATGTAGTCGGTGTCTCGCGTGAAGAGCTTGTGCGCCCGCAGCGCCTGGTTGGTGTGATGCACGAGCGCGATGTTCTGGATCTCGTACATACCGCCGCCCTGTAAGAGTCCGGCTTCGGCGAGCAATTCCTCCATTCGCTGGGCGCCTTGTTCCGTCAATGTGACGGCGCGTTGCTTCTCATCCTTCTCGTAATCATCCTCGTCGAGTTTCGGGATCAGTACGTCAACGGCCTGATACATTTCGGACGAGTCTTCTGTCGGGCCGGAGATGATGAGAGGTGTGCGGGCCTCGTCCACCAGGATCGAATCGACCTCGTCGACGATCGCGTAGTTGAACTCGCGCTGGACCATGTCCTCGAGTCGAAACTTCATATTGTCGCGCAGGTAGTCGAAGCCGAACTCGTTGTTGGTGCCGTAGGTTACGTCGCAAGCGTACTGCTGCCGCCGTTCATCGTCTTCGATGCCGTGAACGATGCAGCCAACGCTCAGTCCGAGGAACTTGTAAATCTCACCCATCCAAGCAGCGTCACGCTGGGCCAGATAGTCGTTCACGGTGACGACGTGCACGCCTTCGCCGGACAGCGCGTTGAGATAGACGGGCAGTGTCGCGACCAGCGTTTTGCCCTCACCGGTCTTCATCTCGGCGATCATGCCGGTATGCAGCACCATGCCGCCGACCAACTGCATATCGAAGTGACGCTGGCCAAGTGTGCGTTTAGCCGCTTCACGGACCACCGCAAAGGCTTCTGGGCGGATATCGTCAATCTCTTCACCGTTGGACAGACGCGCGCGGAACGTCTCGGTGCAAGCCTTGAGCGCATCGTCGCTCAAGGCCTCGAACTCGGGTTCGAGCTCGTTGATGTGAGCGACCTGCTGATGCAAGCGCTTGACGATTCGCTCGTTTGCGGAGCCGAAAACCCGCTTGAGTACGCTACCGATCATCGAACCCCCGGGGATATGGCTGACGCCAAAAAAATAGTGTGGCCGGTGTCCTGGCTGTCGTTGTCAGCGTCGGCTAAGCAACAGACCCCGGTCATCGGGCCAGCCACTATACTACGCCGATAGCCGAAATTGGCCGTCAGTCACGGGACACCATGGTGGACAATGTCCTTGCACAAGGTCACATAGGCTGCCGCAGGCCCGCTGTCAATTGTGCGCCGGGCGCGGCTCCTGTGCGACGCTGCCGCCCCAGTTTGGGCGCTGTCCGGCTGCGGCGCATGGTGATTTCAGGGAGCCAAATCTTGAAAGCACTGCTCGGTTGTGCATTATGCGGCGGTTCCAGGCGGAATTGCTGCGAGCCGGTGCGGCGTGTCAATGTTCGCCAAATTATCCTGGCTAATACCGTTCCCCTAGGCGACATCTGGAAACTGGATAGAAAAGAGTACGAGCACGAATCGCCATGACTGCACGTTCACCCTTGGCACCAGATGTCTTCCCAGCAATTCCAGCGATTGCCGGCCTGCGGATGGTTGGGGCGGCCTGTGGACTCAAGCGTAATGGCAAGCCTGATCTCTTTCTGGCTGAGCTGGCGCCAGGCAGCACCATCGCCGGCGTCCTTACGCGCTCGCGTTGCTTCTCGGCGCCTGTTGCCTGGTGCCGCCAAGCACTGAGCGGCGAAAGGGTTCGCGCCATCGTCGTCAACTCCGGCAACGCCAATGCATTTACCGGTAGAGCCGGTGATCGCACGGTCGAGGAGACGGTCGAGGCCGGAGCCCGGCTGTTCGGTTGCCGGCAGACTGAGATTTTCGTCGCCTCGACGGGCGTCATCGGCGAGCCGGTGGCGGCCGATCACATCGCATCAAAGTTGCCGCTCTTGCACACCGCGCTGGGGCCGGTCGCGTGGCAGGACGCGGCCAACGCGATTATGACGACTGACACCTTCCCGAAGGCCGCGATGCGGACCGCACATATCGGCGACACCCCGGTGACGCTTGCCGGTATCACCAAAGGATCGGGGATGGTGGCACCTGACATGGCGACCGTGTTGGGTTTCCTGTTCACAGACGCGAAAATACCAGCGCCAGTGCTGCGGAAACTCCTCACCGAGTCAGTCGACCGGTCCTATAACGCGATCACGGTGGACAGCGACACGTCGACCAGTGACACGCTCTTGCTATGCGCGACTGGTGCCGGTCCGCAGCATCGTGAAGTGAGTGCCCTCGGTGACCGGCATCTGCGCGATTTCCGCCGCGCTCTCGGCGAGTTGGTTGTCGATTTGGCAACTCAGATCGTCAGAGATGGAGAGGGAGCACAGAAGTTCATAACAATCGACGTCTCCGGCGCCGCCTCCGCCCGCGCCGCGCGGCGGATCGGTCTGGCGATCGCGAATTCGCCGCTCGTAAAGACGGCCATCGCCGGTGAGGATGCGAATTGGGGCCGCATTGTCATGGCGGTGGGCAAAGCCGGCGAGAAGGCGGACCGCGACCGGCTCGCTATTGCTATGGGCGGGGTGCCGATTACCGAAGACGGGCAGCTGCGAGCGGACTATGACGAGGCACCGGTTGCCGAACACCTGAAGGGCCGCGAGATACATATAGCGGTCGATGTCGGCGTCGGCCGTGGCAAGGCAAGGGTTTGGACCTGCGATCTGACGCATGGCTACATTTCCATCAACGCCGACTACAGAAGCTGAATCGAATCTGGGCAATCAAGTGCTCGAGTCGGACCGTTTACTGCTGCGCGAACCGACGCGCGCCAATATTCCGGAGCTGGTCCCGCTGATTGGCGAATGGGAGGTTGCGCGCTGGACTTCGCGAATTCCCCATCCCTATACCGCGAAGGATGCGGAGTCCTGGCTCTCCTCTCCTTCGCGGTCGGAAATACCGCGATACTTCATATTTCGTCGGGAGGATCGGATCCTACTTGGAGGCATCGGGCTTCAGGTAGACATCCATCGCAAAGAGGCAGTACTCGGTTTCTGGCTTGGTCGATCATACTGGGGACACGGCTATATGACTGAGGCCGCGAATCGGGTCGTACGGTTCGCATTTGAAGATCTTGGCCTCGTTGCGGTCACTGCGAGCGCACTTCCGGAAAACGCTGCCTCGATCCGAGTTCAGGAAAAGCTTGGCATGCGGTACTTGGGAATGGGCAGGGAGGAGGCACCTGCCCGTGGCGGCATGTTCGACGTCGAACTCCGTCGAATCGAACACACCGAATGGCTCGCAGCGCGCCAACAACCACCACTGGTGCTGGTCGTGGCCGTGGCCCTGATTGACGTTGACGGACGCGTCCTCATCGCCCAGCGGCCTGAGGGCAAGACGATGGCAGGTCTTTGGGAATTTCCCGGCGGCAAGCTAAAGGACGGCGAATCGCCTGAGGCGGCGCTTGTCCGCGAACTCAAGGAAGAGTTGGACATCGATACCGAGCGCAGTTGTCTCGCGCCGTTTACCTTCGCGAGCCACGCCTATGACGATTTTCACTTACTGATGCCGCTTTACGTCTGCCGCATTTGGGACGGCACGCCGAAACCCCGGGAGGGGCAGAAGCTTGCATGGGTAAGCCCGCTTCGGCTCCGTGACTATCCGATGCCACCGGCCGACCGCCCGCTTGTTGCCATGTTGCGCGATTTCCTTTGAGGCAGCTTCGTAGGCTGGCCTGTTAGTCAGTCTCGAGGCTCAGAATGTAGCTGACAAGGTCGTCGATTTTCTTTCCGCCAAGCATTAGCTGAGGCATCGGTGGACGCGGCTTGACGAGAAATACACTAAGCGAATTTCG
>CAZCVU010000046.1:9807-10750 GCA_964501745.1 uncultured Flavobacteriales bacterium
GCTCGGATCGTTTGCGAGCGTATGAAAACCCGGCGCCGCGTCGCTGGTCGTTCTACCCGCAATGTCATGACACTCGCCGCACCACCGACCGGCAAGTTGCTTGCCAGTTACCTGGTGCTGGCTGATGCTTTGATCAGGGAGTGCTATCGCAACGGAGAGATAAACAAAGCCTATGCGTAGGTGCTGCAAAGCCATCAGTCTTGTGCCGACCTGGCGTTTCGGATTTGCACCAATCACGCAGGTCGACGGCCTACATTCCTGATTGAGAGGCGTTCTTGATGCAGGTCAATATTCCTTCTTTCCCGGCCGGCGTGCCGGTCCCGCAAGATCGCCGGCCGGTCGCTCCTCGGTCTCCAGGGCGCTTGCCAGTCGCGTTGTCGCGCTGCCGGGGGCAAGCGCTGGCCGTTGTGAGGCGTGTGGCGACCAGCCATGCAGATAGATGACCTGAAAGGTGGCGGGGAGAGTGCCATCGGCTTGTGCAAATCGTTCGAGATAGAGTACGGCAGCGCGCAGCAAGACGCTGCGGGCGGTAAATGACTTGCGCCTGGAGACGACGGCATTGGCCTCACCCATACCCCGCAGGTCGGCCAGCAACTGAAACATGTCGGTATAGGTAACCGTCAGCGTTTCGCCGTCCGCGACGGGCATCGCGAAGCCTGCGCGCTGCAGTAGCGCCGCAGTATCACCAAGCGTCGGCAGTGGCGACAGGCGCGGCCCTGCGCCGCCATGCACTTCGAGTTCCGCCGTCGTCAGGCATTCCCTCAATTCCATCAGCGTGCCCGAACCGAGGATTGCAGCAATAAACAGTCCGTCCTCCTTCAGCGCCTGTCGTACCTGGATAAACGTGCCGGGAAGATCGTTCACCCAATGCAGGCTTAGATTGCTCATGATCAACTCAAACTTTTTCCCGGCGAACGGCAACATCTCCTCGTCGGCAACGAGT
>CAZCVU010000047.1:0-10653 GCA_964501745.1 uncultured Flavobacteriales bacterium
AAGCTCGCCTTGACCTGCCGATTTAACTGGTCCAGCACCACATCTAGCGGCTGAAACACCGAGACACGTGAACGAATTTCTTCCGGCGCGCGAACCAAAGTCGCGTGCCCGCCCCCCGTCCCAATCGCCGCCCTGACGACAGCTGCACCAGCGTCCTGCGTTGGCTCTGCCGCAATCCAGATCAGCCCACCGCCCCAATCGAGGTAGTGCTCTGCGGCACCAAGCTCAGTGACAATGGCTTTGGCAATTAGAGGCCCCTCCGCGGGGGGCACGGAGAGCCGCCACAGCGAGCGGTCTGAGACGAGGAAGAAACGCGCATCACGGATTTCCGCCCAAAACAGCGAGGACGCCTCAACACCGAGCGGCGCCACGACTTGCCCAGCGTTGACACCGCAATATTCCTCAGCAATACGCATAAGGGCGGCGGCTCGCTCGGTAACCGATGGCGCAGGACCTTCAATGCGAAGTGCGGTGACGCTCTCGGCGATAGGCAACGCGGCCGAACGTGCGGCTACAGCGCGAGGCAGATGAGCTGCGCCGGACACGTCATTCGGGCTCTGTAGCGCGCTGGTCAGCAACTTGACAGCCGACGCATCGTCCAACCCGCTAACCATGACCGTGGATGTCGTCTCCGCCGCCGGCAGCACCTTAAACGTGACCTCGGTCATCACGCCCAAGGTTCCCCACGATCCAGCCATGAGTTTGGAGAGATCATAGCCGGTCACATTCTTAACGACACGCCCACCTGACTTAAAGAACTCGCCGCGCCCGTTGACGGCCTGAAACCCAAGCAAATGGTCACGCGCGGCGCCAATCTTGATACGCCGTGGCCCGGCAAGGTTGCAGGCGATCGCACCAGCAACGGTGCCTTGCGCCGGCTGTTCTCCGAGCACGGGGCCGAAATCGGGTGGCTCAAAGGCGAGCTGCTGTCCACGTTCGGCTGTCACCTGCTCGATAGCCGCGAGCGGCGTGCCTGCGGCCGCAGTCATCACCAGTTCTTCTGGCTCATAAAGCTTGATACCGGAAAGTCCGGAAAGGTCAATCTCGTGCGGCACATCCACCGGACGACCCATGTTTCTCTTGCTTCCGCCACCAACAACAACCAGCCGCGTTTCGGCCGCGACCGCCCTGCGCATTTCTTCATGGAGCTGATCCGCCGACTCCGGTCGGCTCACCGATTCGGCGGCCATGTTCAAAACCGAGGGATGTCGGGAAATCTGATCTGCCCGCGGTGGATGTGCATTCTGCCGAGTTCCGCACAGCGGTGCAGTCGCGGAAACATTTTTCCCGGGTTGAGCAGCGAGGTTGGATCAAACGCGCATTTCACACGCTGCTGCTGATTGAGATCATCCTCGTTGAACATTACTTCCATAAGGTCCCGCTTCTCGACGCCTACACCGTGCTCGCCGGTCAGCACACCACCAACTTCTACACAAAGCTTGAGAATATCCGAGCCGAATTGCTCGGCCCGGTCTAGTTCGCCGTCCTTGTTCGCATCATACATGATCAACGGATGCAGATTTCCGTCACCAGCGTGGAACACATTGGCCAATTCGAGCGCATACTCGTTCGATAGCTCTGCCATTCGGGCCAGCACGTCGGGCAGCCGATGTCGGGGGATCGTGCCATCCATACAGTAGTAGTCGGGCGTCAAACGGCCGACGGCGGCGAAGGCAGCCTTGCGTCCGGCCCAGAATGTGAGACGTTCTTCCTCAGAGTTAGACACACTGACCGTCGATGCTTCATTGCGACGTGCGATGTCTTCGACACGCGAAAGCAGATGCTCAACCTCGGCATTTGGACCGTCCAATTCGACAATAAGTAGGGCTTCTACGTCCAGTGGGTAGCCGGCGTGGACGAACGCCTCGGTAGCGCGAATGGCCAGCCGGTCCATCATTTCCATACCGGCCGGGATGATGCCTGAAGCAATTACCTCGGCGACGCAGCCACCTGCTGCTTCGCTGCTGGGAAATCCAAGCAACAACGCCCGAGCAGACGCCGGGCGCGGCAGAATACGCACAGTAACTTCGGTTACAACACCCAGCAGTCCTTCCGACCCGGTCATCAATCCGAGCAAGTCATAGCCGGCAGAATCAAGCTGTCGCCCGCCGATACGAACCACCTGTCCATCCATCAGAACGACTTCAAGACCGAGCAGGTTGTTCGTCGTGAGGCCGTATTTGAGACAGTGAACACCGCCGGAGTTTTCAGCCACATTGCCGCCGATGGTGCAGGCGACCTGGCTCGACGGATCCGGAGCGTAGTAGAAGCCTCGAGCTTCGACGGCGTCGCTGATACCGAGGTTGGTGACGCCGGGCTGTGCAACGACCGCCCTATTCTCGTAGTCAATGTCGAGAATGCGGTTGAATTTTGAAAGCCCGAGGATGATGCCGTCGGCAAGAGGCATCGCACCTCCGGACAACGATGTGCCGGCCCCGCGTGGAACGACCTTGACCTCCGCCTCGCGACAATAGGCAAGTACACGGCAAACCTGCGAGGTGTTCTCTGGCAGCACGACGATAAGTGGGAGCTGCCGGTAGGCCGTGAGCCCATCGCTCTCGAACGTCCGAAGCGCTTCCTCGTCAATAATGATTCCGTCGCCCGGCACGATTTGCCTTAGTGCCGCGGCGATTTCCGAACGCCGCGCGATGACCGCCTGATCAGGCTTCGGCATGTCCATCGCTTGCCCCCTTCGCTGCGATCAGGCGTCGCCGGTTTGCAAGGCGGTGATAGCAGGTTTGCCGAATACGGCATACCCCGCTGCACCGCTGGCTGATTTGGCGAGAAGTTAGCCAATGTACTTTGGAATGCTCTGAAGGCACAAAAAATGCGCCAAGTGGCGCGATACGGAGCAGTCGCGGCGAGCCCTCGCCGCAGGTCGTCAGCCTTGGCGTGCCTTGAACCGACGGTTGACCTTGTTGATGACGTAGACGCGGCCACGACGACGAACGATACGGCAGTTCCGATCGCGCCGCTTCAGCGACTTGAGGGAATTTACGACTTTCATAGCGGTATTTGGCCGATCTCCAACAAATTTGAGCCGCGGACCATAGGCACTTGGCCGGTTTCTGTCAACGACAGCCGCAGTTTTCCGGGACACCCGTCGAATTCCGGCACTGCCAAAAAAAATTGGCCGCGTAATTTCTTACACGGCCAAGTTCAGGGAGGTACGGGAAACTGAAGGGAGCTTACCTGTGACAGCTAATCCGTCGGATGTGGTCCGTTGATCGGATGCTCACTATCGCCTGGCATGGGGAGTGCCCTCCATTCCACTTTTTTAAGATTAAAAAGCAACATGCATGCCAAACATGGGTGAATGGAGGGTATGAATCTCCATCCGACCATTCAAAGCGCCGAAGACAAGAAGCGACGCTATGCTTGTGACATCCGCAAAACTTCAAGAAAAGATGGCATTCTTTGCCAACGAGAACCCGAAATACCGGGCTCCGGCGGCCGAAAGCGGATTTCGCTTCGAGTGAGCTGATATCCGGCTGCGCCCGGCCAGCTTTGGGTCTCCAGCAGCTGCTGGCGTTGTCCGTCAGGATGCTTCCCGTCTATTGCTGGAGGCTATTCAACACTTCGGACGCGCGCGCACGAGCCCCCAGCCAAAGGTCTGATCCTTGCCTGACTGACCAAGGTCGACCGCATAGCGCTTGAGGCTAGTTCGCAAGAGATCGGGATCTGGCTTGGCGCCGGCCTCCAGATAGAGCGAAACGATGCTGGTGATGAAGGGCGTCGCAAACGACGTTCCGCTTTGGAACCGCCCGCTACCTTTGTCCGACACAGTCCACAGGTCAACGCCTGGAGCCGAGAAGTCGATATAGCCGCCGCGGTTCGCATGCTGGTACGCCTTGAGCCGGCCATCCACTGCGGTCACTGCAATCACGTTGGTATAGGCCGCAGGGAAAAACGGTTTCGCCTTCGGGCCACCGTTGCCGGCAGCCGCGACGAGTATCTGGCCGGTCCTGGCGACCGCCTGTACCGCCGTCTGAAGAACTTCATTCTTCGGACTGGCGATGCTTAGGTTGACGACCTTTACCTTCTGGACGGCCAGCCATTCGAGCGCCTTGAGGAATGCGACAAGATTGCCGCGCGGCTTTCCGTCCTTGCGTTGCTCGAAGATACTGCCCGCGAATAGCAGCGCACCCGGCAGCAGTCCACCGGTGTCAGCGGTTAGGGATTTGCCAACAAGGATTGCGGCGATCGCGGTGCCATGGTCAGTTTTGCCCACCGACTTGCCCTTGTCGATGAACGAGCGATGTTTGATCTTTTGCCCTTTGAGTGCGGGGTGATCTACGTCGACTGCAGCGTCGATCATGCCGATTTGAATACCTGCGCCGCAACGCTCCGGTACGCGGCCCCAACCGACAATGTCGCGGGGGTCGCGATCCTTGGAGCGGCGGGCAGCGGATTGCTCGAAGAGTTGATTGGCGCCGACTTTGGCCCCAGGGAAACGGCTGCGTAATGTCAGCGTCGCCTGCGGCACATCGACTCCGTTCGGAACCCTAAGGCGCAGCATCTCAAGGCCCAGATTGCCGAATTCGAGCCGTTCGATCAGCGTAAAGCCCAAGGCCTGAGCGCGCTGCAGAAAATCCGCCTGCGGCGACATAACCAACACTTCGCCCTGGAGGTATTCCTCGCCCTTCGGCGGCGGCCCATTTATGTAGGTGATGGAGGGAGCCGCATTCCGGCGCGCAGTGACCCCAAGATTTGCGGTGCCGGCGCCCTCACCTACCTGGCCCTGGCTCACGCCTTTTACGCGTCCGGACTTGTCATATTGGAGAATCGTCGTGTTGGTTTGCGCCAGCGCCGGCGCTTCGGCGAGGATCACCAAGGACAACAGTGATACGAACATCAGCCGTTTTCTTGGCTGGCGACGCATGAAGAATGCTCGCCTTCGTATCCCCACACGCCTGGGAGGGCTGCACTCAAACCTCATGGCTGAAGGAGTAACATCCGCCAGATCGGCTGCCAAGACCGACACCTGGAGCCGCCCGCTTAGCCCCAGCGCACGATGAGACGACCCTTAAGTTATGGCAGCTGTTCAGATACTCACAACCGCTCGCCAACAACCGACCGGCGCTGTACTTGATATTGGACAAATCAACGAGCAGCTAGGGTGCTAGCGCGCCGGTGCTATGCTACCTATGTCTCTAGAACGTCCAACCCCGACAATTCTGCAAGCCGACCCATGTCAGCGAGTCGCACGCCATGAGGATCGGATATTTCAATGACGCCCTGTCGACGCAGCCGAGTGAAGCAGCGGCTGACTGTTTCCACCGTAAGTCCGAGGTAATCGGCGATGTCGTGGCGCGTCATTGGCAACTCAAGCTCCACATGCGGATTACCCTTTCTCGCGGCGCGGTGTGCCAAGACCATAAGAAAGGTTCCAAGCTTTTCTTGCGCCGACTTTCGGCCGAGCAACAACATCTGATCCTGCATTGCCGCGAGTTCGTTGGATGCGCGTTGCAGCAGGCGCTTCTCCAACCGTGGAAATTCTTCGAGCAAGGTTTCGAATTCACGGCGCATGAACCGGCAAGTGGAGACATCGGTCACGGCCTCTGCCGTCGTCGCGTAGGTGTCGTGCAACGCAAGTCCCAGGAAATCCGAAGGAAGCATGAATCCGGTGATCTGGCGGCGGCCGTCGGCCATCAGCTTGTGAAGCCGTACGCAGCCGCCCGTGATTACAAACAGGCTATCCGCTGGATCCGCCTCAAAGAAAATTGTCTGGCCCGGCGAATACATCACATTCGAAACGATGCCGCTCAACAGGTCCAAATCCTGCTGATCGAGCGCGCCGCAAACGCTTAGATCACGCACCGTGCATGCCTCGCATGGATTTGACCGCGGCGACGCCTGTCTGACAGGTTCCTTTAACGAGCTAAACGATGTCACTTTTATCCCCTCCGCCATCCCAGAACCGGCGGTTGTTCGCGATTTTACCCTATATTCTCCCCCGCTGTCGATCAGATCATATCTGGAAGCTTACTTTCAGAATTCAACACGCCGACCGGTCGGCGCCAAGGCCGTTGACCTAAATCAAGGCACTACACAGCCTTTTTCGCACAGTGTCGCAGTTGTTCCCAACGCCACCGAAAGCAAGGCAGAACATAGCGGCACGTCGATAGATGCGGAGCGCGTATAGTATCAGGGGTCTGGTTCCCCAGAAGATTCCTCAGGCATTCACAGTCATCCACTGGGTCTATCCTGAGATGACCTGCGACACTTGGGCGCAGTTTGCACGCGAGCGCGTATGTCGGGATGGCGTCGAACCGGCCGAACAGGGCATCTTGACGGTCGAGAATTCGCAAGAGTGCATCCAAGGACTATTTTGCTATCACGTATCTTCGGTATCACCGCGAGGCCGCACTCTGCTCTGCGAAGATTTCGTCGTGCTTGATTTGTTGGGGCTTGAGGAGCCACTGAAGGCCCTGCTTGAAGGTGCCGAATCCTATGCGCATCGCTTCGACTGTCGGCTGCTAAGCCTATCACTGCCCAGCGTTTCGGCAACGCCGGCATCGGCTGGGTCGAGACTTCACGATACTATGGAGGCCAGCGGCTACGCCCCCGACGGCATGCGCTTCGTGAAGCTTCTGGACTAAGCCGATTAAAGTGACGCCGAGCGAACGGTGTTGTTCGCTCGAGCAATTGCTGGCATGCGGCACGAACCAGCCAGTTGTTCAGCACAAGCTATCACTAGTCGCATATTACATGCGCCTGTGCTCCCTAATACTCGAAGTGTAGGGGCGCACCTCCCGGCGACGCGCGGTGGCCGCATCTGGTGAGGAACGACCTAATCCAGCAACACACTCCGTAGATCGGCTCGACGAAGAGGTTAGATCGCTGTGCAGGGCAATAGTGCCAACAGCTCGGAGAAGAATGGTGCGGCCCCGCCGCTCGTCTCAAGCTTGGAGAATACGAAGACTTCTCAGTGCGCGGTCCAGCCACCGTCCACTAACAAACTGGTGCCGGTAATTAGGCTCGCGGCTGGACTGGCCAGGAACACCACCGCGACGGCCACCTCGTCGATTGTTCCCAGGCGTCCGAGAGGAATGTTGCCGAGGGCCCAACTCCTGAAGGATGGATCTTCGAAGAACGGCATTGTCATCGGCGTCTCGATGAAAGTGGGGGCGATCGCGTTGACGCGGATGTTGGACGGGCCCAGTTCCACCGCCAACGCCTTGGTCAATCCTTCGACGGCGTGTTTGGTCGTGCAGTAAACGGTCCTGTTCGCAGCTCCCACATGGCCCATCTGCGACGACATGTTGATGATGCAACCTCCGCCGCCTTCGGCCATGACGCGGGCCGCGGCTTGAGCCACGAGGAAAGTTGCCTTGACATTCAGGGACAGCAAGTGATCGAGGGTTTCCTCCTCCACCTCGAGAAACGGCTGTGGAACGTTTCCCCCGGCATTGTTGACCAGGATGTCGATGCGCTCGAGGGAGCCGATACGCTCAGGGATCTGCCTCGAATCGGTGACGTCACAGATCAGTGTTTCTCCGTCTCCACCCCGCCGCCGAACCTCTCGTATCACGTCGTTCAATTCGCTTTCCGTGCGGCTAAGCGCCACGACCCGCGCCCCGGCTGACGCCAGGGCCAGGGCACAGCCCCGTCCCAACCCCCGGCCAGCACCGGTCACTAGGGCCGTCAGTCCGTCAAGGCGAGTCGAATCGCCATTTAGTGAGCCTTGTTCCACGGTCATTGGTCATCGATCCTTCATCGGTGTGTAACCCGGAATGCGATCGACGGCATCGGCGCTCCGCGATGATAGCCGGTTCCCGTCCCAATGCCACCACATGGCAAGAGCTTGTTGGCCGCGAACAACGCTTCTGCCGGGCTCGGACAGGGCCCTTACCGTTGACCCCCGGGCTTGTGTTGCCCAAGGGATACGTCTCTCATAGGGTGCCAGCTGTGTACAAGTGCACATTTCAGATCGACGGGGTTGACTCTAGGTGTGCCCGCAGTCCCGATCCGGCCAACCAGAAGCGAGGTGGAAATTCATGACGACGTTCCTCAAGGAAGGTATCGGCATGGGGAAATCCGCCGAACTCGATGACCATGTGCGTGGCGTGGTCGAGGATATCCTGGCCGATGTCGAGGCCCACGGCGACGCAGCGGTGCGTAAGTTATCGCAAAGGTTCGACAATTGGTCGCCGAAGTCGTTCCGCTTGGGCGGCGAAGAGATCGAGGCTTGCGTGGCCGAGATACCGGACCGGGTGATCGCGGACATCCGTTTTGCGCAGGAGCAAGTCCACAACTTCGCCCAGATTCAGAAGGACACCCTCAGGGAAGTGGAAGTGGAGACCCTCCCCGGAGTGGTCTTGGGCCACAAGAACATCCCTGTTGCCAACGTGGGATGCTACGTACCGGGCGGTAAGTACCCCATGGTTGCCTCGGCGCACATGAGCGTCGTGACCGCGAAGTTGGCCGGCGTTGGGAGGATCATCGCCTGCGCGCCTCCCTATGAGGGGCGGCCCAACGCCGCCATCGTGACTGCGATGCAATTAGGTGGGGCCGACGAAATTTATTGCCTGGGTGGGGTTCAGGCGGTGGCCGCCATGGCGTTGGGCACCGAGTCTATGGAGCCCGTGGACATGCTGGTGGGCCCCGGAAACGCTTACGTGGCCGAGGCCAAGCGTCAACTGTTCGGCCGGGTAGGTATCGACCTTCTGGCTGGGCCTACCGAGACCCTGATCATCGCCGACGACTCCTGCGACGCCGAAATGGTGACCGCCGATCTTCTCGGCCAGGCAGAGCACGGTCCGACATCGCCCGCGACCCTAATCACAACCTCTAAGAAGCTGGCCGAGCAAACCATGGCGGAAGTGGAAGGGCAGTTGCAAACCTTGCCGACCGCCGAGGTCGCTAGCCAGGCTTGGCGGGATTATGGGCGGGTGATTGTCTGTGTGGACGAAGAGGAAATGGTGCGCGAGGCCAATCGAATCGCCGCTGAGCATGTCCAGGTCATGACCCGGGATCCGGACTATTTCCTGGACAACCTGATTAATTACGGCGCCCTGTTCTTAGGGCCGGAAACCAATGTCTCCTATGGCGACAAGGTGATCGGCACCAACCACACCCTGCCTACGGGGAGAGCGGCGAGGTACACGGGTGGCCTCTGGGTCGGCAAATTCCTGAAGACCTGCACTTACCAAAGGGTGAGCCCAGAGGCGAGCGTCAAGATCGGTGAATATTGCTCCCGGTTGTGCGCCCTCGAGGGCTTCGCCGGGCATAAGGAGCAAGCCGATCTGCGCCTGCGCCGGTACGGCGGATCGAACCTAGCACGCCATACGGCCGAACTCCCCGGCACTCGAACTTAGGGCCGGAGAGGGCCCGCGAGAGGCCTTGAAATGAGTGTTTTCGTCGCGAGTTTGAAGCTGCATGCAATGAGGCGCTGCAAGACATCGACTAACGCATCGACAACGACAGCCTCTCGTCACCAACGAAGTGCGTTGTTTCGTCGTTTGCGATGATCGCATGCGGTGAACAAACGGCGAGGAACGGCTTTGTCCAGCAACGCACTCGGTAGACAGGCTCCGGCCTCAATGCAAACATGCGCTCGCTCTGGCACGGCATCTTGACCAGAACATGCTGGGGAAGCTGGAGCAGCATCGTCACCTGGAGACTCTCTAATGCCCCGAAGATATGACGAGAAGATGTTCGACCTATCGCACCTCAAGGCAACCGCCGAGAAATGCTCCAATTGGGGCCGCTGGGGCGCGGAGGACGAAAAGGGCACACTGAACTTCATCACACCGGAAGCCGTCGTCGAGGCGGCTAAACTGATCAAGACGGGAAGACGATTCTCGCTAGCATTGAACTTTGACCGGAATGGACCGCAGAAGGGCACCTGGGGCAACCGTTTCAACCCAATCCATTTGATGCTCGCCACCGGTACAGATGCCGTGGCAGGCCTGCAAGATCACATGAAACTCCGCTACGCCGACGACATGGTTTCGCTGCCGCTGCAATGCGGCACCCAGTGGGATGCATTGGGCCACATTTTCTATGATGACAAGATGTGGAACGGCTACGACGCCACTTTGGTCGACGCCAACGGCGCAAAAAAGAACGGTATTGAGAAAGTGCGCGACCAGATGGCGGGGCGGGGCGTATTGCTTGATGTCGCGCGTGACCTCGGTGTGGACTGTTTCGAAGATGGTACGGCCATCACCAGCGATGATCTGGATACCTGCGCCCGGAATCAGGGCGTCGAGATTAAGTGCGGCGATTTTGTCATCGTACGCACTGGCCAGATGGAACAGCGGCTCGACGCCGGCGAGTGGGGCGGATACGCGGGCGGAGATGCACCAGGGCTTGCCTTTGAGACGGCAGAATGGATGCACCAAAAGGAAATTGCCGCCATCTGCACCGACACCTGGGGCTGTGAGGTGCGCCCGAACGAGACCAAAGACGCCCAGCAGCCCTGGCACTGGGTCGTCATTCCGATGATCGGCATTACAATGGGCGAGATCTTCTACCTGCGAGACCTTGCCACGGATTGCGCGGCCGACAAGGTCTACGAGTTCTTCTTCTGCGCGCCACCACTTCCTATTACCGGCGGCGTAGGTTCGCCGATTAACCCAATCGCTATCAAGTGAGCTGAGTGGTCGGCCTAGGTCTTTTGACTCGGCGAAAATCCAGCGGCGAAAT
>CAZCVU010000048.1:0-9045 GCA_964501745.1 uncultured Flavobacteriales bacterium
AACCGCTAAGGTGGCTATCAACGTCTCGGATTTGCCGTATCGCCATCGACTTCTTTCGTTCCTGAACAGCCTCTGCCGAGCGCCTACACTGTTTCCAGTTGGTTCCAGGGCACCGCTCCAAGCCTTCCGATTGAATCCGTCAAGGGGTAAGCTCGCCGATGCCGCTGGTCTCGTTCCATTTCGAGACAATGACGGGCGAACCTCGGATCTCAGACAAAGGACGTGTCCATGATGAGCAGCAGTGAAGGAACGGGTGCCGGCATCGGCGCGGCCCAAGGCCAGCGATTGGACGAACGCGGATCGCGGGTCCCGGACCTAGCAATCCAGCAGGCATCAACGGGTCTGAGAATCTATGCGGCTCTCGAAGGTACTATCGACATCCATGTTCACGGTCATCCGGACTTCGCGCCGCGTATGCTGACCGACATCGAGCTCGCCCAGCAGGCGAAGGCGGTCAAGATGCGGGCCATCGTCATCAAATGCCATGCGAGCGCAACCGCGGACCGCGCCTATATCGCCGAGCAGGCGGTTGGCGGCGGCATCGAGGTCTACGGCATCATCTGCCTCAATACCCCGCTCGGGGGGATGAATCCAGAGGCCGTGAAGATGGCACTCAGGATGGGGGTCAAAGGGGTCTGGATGCCATCCATGTGGGCCGAGAATCATGCCCACTACGTGCGCGAAATGGGAAAGCGCATGGGCTATGAGACGATCAAGATGAACTTTCCGGAGCATGGCGAGACGATCCTTGATGAGAATGGTCGGATCAAGCCGGCGGTCATCGAAATACTAGGGCTCGTCGCCGAAGCCGACGTCATGCTTGCCACGGGGCATTTGACCGTGGATGAGTCACATCTATTACTGGATGAAGCGAACAAAGCCGGCATCAAGAAGCTGGTGGTTCACACTGCCAACTATCATGTGATGAACTACCCGGTGGCGGACCTCAAGAGCATGGTCGCGAAGGGTGCGCTCCTTGAATACGGCTTCACTTCTCTTCCCAATCCCATCTGGGATCCCATCGATCCGAGCCGGCGCATTTCCCTCGATGACGTGTGCCGATCAATAAGGGAGATAGGTCCCGAGCACTGCGTGCTGTCCACGGATACGGGGCATTTTACGTCACCGACGCATATCGAATGCATGCGCCTGTGGTTCGAGCTCCTGAAGGTCAAGGGATTCAAGCGCGGGGAGCTCGACCTCATGACCAAGGTTAATCCGGCCAAACTCTTGGGTTTGGCTCCCACTGGCTAGGGGAAGGCGGCTGGCTGCCAAGGAAAGACGTGCAATGGACGATTGGAATGTGTCCGAACAGGCGGCGACGCTTAGTCGGCAGCAGCGGATATGCGAGAAAATGGCTCGAAACGAATCCACTAGTCCGCGGCAGGCCGGATGCTATCGCCGACGCGGATCTCGCCGCCGGTCAGGATTCGGCAGGTGAGACCGCTGCGGTGAATCAGGGACTTGAACAAGCTCTTGATACCGAGCAGGTCCTCGAAGTACTGGCAAGGCTTGTTCAGCCGCGTGCCTTCGAGCAGCACCGCGCCGACCAGGAACTGCCGGCCGACCAGATGATTGAGCGGCACGCCGCGGGTGATAACGTTGCGCCGGGTCTGGTGCGGTTCGAGCGTTATGTTGTGGTCCCGGCGCAGCGCCTCCAGCGTCTCCTGCTCGAACAGAGTGATCTGCCGGCCCTCCTCTGGAAATTCGGAATAGGTGCCTTTGCCCGTGGCATAACGGTCACCGTCGAGACCCTGCCCCGCAACGGCCTGAACCGCTTCCACCGTCGCCATGGGTTGCGATTTCTCGGCGACGATATGTAGAGATTCGACATTGCCCTGCCACATGACGTTTTCTCTCTCTTGCCTCTGATTTTCTGCCAACAGTTCCCGGACAGCCTCTGGATCGACTGCGAAGGTACTCAATTCCTCGCGATATTCGAATAGTCTTGTCTCGGCGGCCCTCCGGGGAGTCGATGTTGGCGCTTCTCTTGCGCCGCGCGCCGGTTAAGATAGACGCATGGAGGGGCAGGAAAACGAGATGGCGGACGCACCCATCGATTATATGGAACGCACGCGACGCTACTACCGGGCGCTCGGCTACGAGCGCGACTACGGCTGGGCGCACCACCAAGATGTGCCCTTCGTCCACCTGCGCAAGCCGCTGTCTGACTCGCGCCTGACCCTGATCGTCACCGCGAACCTGCCCGGTCCCTGGAGCGAGGACAACCCGCCAAAGCGGCTGATCTGGTCCGGTGAAATCGCCAACGCGCCGGACTCGCTCTACACGCAGGACCTGGCCTGGGACAAGGAATCGACGCACATGCGAGACCGGGAAAGCTACTTCCCGCTCGCGGCCTTGACGCAGCTCGTAGAGCGCGGCCTGCTCGGTGGCCTGGCCGAGCGTTTCCACAGCGTGCCGACACTGTACAGCCAGGACCTGACGACAGAGACCAATGCGCCCGAAATCCTGCGCCGCGTCACTGCCGGCCATGCCGACGCCGCCCTGCTGGTGCCGATCTGACCGGTCTGCCACCAAACCGTGAGTTTGGTATCAAGGCACCTGGAGGAAAACGGCATCCCAACAGTGATCGTCGGTTCGGCCCGCGACATTGTCGAGCATTGCGGCGTGGCACGGTTCCTGTTTACTGACTACCCGCTTGGCAACCCTTGTGGCCCACCATATCAACGGCAGGCTCAGGCCCGGATCGCCGAACTGGCGCTCGACCTGCTGGCCACAGCCGAAGTCCCGCGCACGACCGTTACCGCCCCGGAGGAGTGGCCCGACGACCCCGACTGGCGCGAACGCTACAATCGGGTCCAACCGGAAGACAGCGCACGACTGCTGGCCGAAGGCGAAGCCCGACGGCAACGGCGCGCGAAGCTACGGACGCGATAGCAGGCTGAGTCCGCTGATGGCTAGGGAGTACGGAAGTGCTCGGCGATGCTCCAGACTCCGATGGCAACGAAGCCGATGCCGGCAATCAGCCGCAAAGGCAACGCATCGAGGTATCGCCCTCCGAGATTTCCGAGTAGCACTGCCAGCGCCGTCGACAAGACCAGGGCCGAGGCGGCTGCAACGAAGACGAGAATCGGGTTGAGGGCGCGATCACTGGCAAAGAGCAGCGTCGCCAACTGCGTCTTATCCCCCAATTCAGCGATGAATACGGCGGTGAAGATGGCCAATAGCTTAAGCATTGGATACCTGTCGGAACGGTTTCGCGATGCCGACCTTCTAGCCGACATCTCTGATATGGCCAACACTTGGAAGTAACAATGCAACGGTTCCTCACCAAAGCCTGAGCGATGAAGTTCTGACCTGTCTTCTTGTTCTTCAGACCAACGTGATCCCGGGCGTACCGCCAAGCTGTCGATCCGCTAGCACCGCGGGACGCAACATTCACGCGGCTAGGACGTCTGGCAGGCGATTCTGAAGGCCAGTAGGCGTTGCTATCGAGCGCGCCGGAAGGGTTCATTAGCCTCCCCGTTTCCCTCAGGCGCACAGCTTACACACTGCATAGGCGAAGGCGTGGGAGGCCTCGAGCAGCTCCGCCAGCCTGACCCGTTCATCCGGCGCCGGCCATTCGTCATAGAGGCGCATGTCGCCCGGCCCGTACTGGATCGACGGGATACCGGCGGCGGCCGTGATGTTTCCGTCTCCGACATTGCCGAGGCGGAGCACGCCACCTACTTCCGCTTGCTGCCCCGAGGCAAAGTGCTGTCCCTCGGTCATCGCTGCCGCTAGTGGATGATCCTTCGCGATCTCGCAGGGCGGGAAGCAGCCCGGATCATCCGCTCCATCGGCCGGCACCGAGAGTTCGTATTCGAAGGCTGAATGGTCGTGGGCGATTGCCGTCAGCACTGCCTCGAGATCGGCTTTGATCTGTGCCGCGGTTTGACCCGGTACGGTTCGGACTTCCAGCAACAGCTCACAGGCCCGCGTCGGCTTCTCCTTGTGGGTAGTGTTGAGCCGGTGAACCGGGAATCCGGGAAGCTCGGCGTGCGGCGTGAAAGTCAACCAGCGCTTCGATGCCGCCGAATCGATGCTGGGACCGAGACGGCGGATGATTTCCGCCTGCTGCTCGATCGCATTGAAATAGCCCGCTCTTGCCTCAGGCGTGTAGCGAAAATGCAGGCCGGGGCTGCGCGTGACAATGCGCACGGTCGTCAATCCGACACAGGCTGTCGCAACGGTGTTCGTACTGTGCTCGATATTGATGCAATAGTCGGCATCGGTACCGCGCCGCAGCAGCTCTCGCGTGCCGAGACCACCGGTCTTGTGCGCCACAACCGGGCAGATCAGCACGTCGCCCTGCAACGAAATGCCGGCGGCCACAAGCGCCTCAACGGCGCAGATCGCAGCAGCAAGTCCACCTTTGTCGTCATGCGCGCCCAAGCCCCAAATCCAGCCGTCCTCGTAGAGCCCGCCATAGGGGTCTACCGTCCAACCTTCGACAACCGGAATGGTATCCATGTGTCCGTTCAGCAGAAGCGCCGGACCGCCGCCGGAGCCGCGCAACCGGCCGACCGGCTGCCGCATGGTCGTCGAGCCGGCGAGCGGGTGTTCGAAATCGACCATCTCGACCTCCAAGCCGATGCCCGAAAAGTGAGCGGCGTAGAAGTCTGCGAGATCGTGTTCCTTGTACGTGTGGCTCGGAATCCGGATGCTGGCGAGCGTCAGCTCCAGCAGGCGCTGCTCGTCGATGCGGCCGGTTATGGTCTCGGCAAGGCTGCGGGTATCCAAGGCGTCACCAGGCTCAGAAGTCGCTTGTGCGCTTGCAGGGTGGCACATACCTCGGATCGAGCTCGTATTCAATCATCGGTTCAGAGCAAATACCCTCGATCGCTTGGCGGTGCTTGACGTAGGTCCAGGCGTCAAACGCGGTGTTTTTATCCTCGCTTTCGATGGCTATGCATATCCGGCGATAGCCATTTGCAACCTGGGTGCCTTCCATCCTGTCCAAATCCATTAGGCCCTGATCGTCGACCTCAAACGCTTCGCCCAAGACTCGATGTCCCTCGCCCGGTTCAGCGATCAGATATGGAGAGAACCACTTGCCGCCAACGACAAGCGGAAAGGCTTCGATCGTCCTGCAGAGACCGACCCAATGGAAGCCATTCGCTTCGCTGATATCATTGGGGAAGCCGCGTTTCAGGGCGCCATAAACGAAAACACGATGCATGGTCTTACGAACTCACAATTAGTCCGAGCGCTCCTCTGGCACAACATATCCACGGCACAGCGCAGGAAGATGTCTGTAGCAGGCTATCAGGTGACACTTGCCATTGGTTTGGGAAGCGGCCGCGGCTGAGCCCCGCGGACATTCCCCATCACCATTTCCTGATCGATCGAAAACTCGGCTTGCTACAGCTTGCCTTCCGCCTTGATCCAGTCGTCAAGCCCGAACGCCTCCTGCGGCCGACACCTGAAGCTGACCGTCGCTACACGCCGGGAGATCTTCCAGCCATCGTCCGTGCGCACGAGATCGGCAACATCGTCTTCAAGGCGATGCGGCCCGTCGAGTTCGGCCGGCCCGTCGCCCCCCTCGTCCGGACTATAGTAGCAGGTGCGATAGGAGCGCGAAGTCGCGTGGTTCTCGTCAATCACATTGACCACGGTATTGCCCATGATGTGCCGGGCGATCCCCGTGCGCAGTGCGCCACTAACCGCCTCGAGAATCTGCTCGCGCCCCTTCAGTATCAGGCCATGCGCATCCCAATCCGCATCCTCGGTATACAACTGGACACCCTTCTCGAATTCACGAAAGTCGACGCAGTAGTACCACTCGCGCAAGACCTTATGGCAATCCCACTCGATCCCACGTTCTTCGTCGCGTGTCATCGCTGAGTTCTCCTTCTTTGCGGCTGTCAATTAGGTAACAAAGCTTAGCGGCACGGCTGCAGTCGACACAATCGCAATCGCTTCACCGACAGCGTGAAATGCAAGACCAAGGACGACGTGGAGATGCCAGGAACCAAACCTGCTCTCAAATCATCGATTTTGGGTTCGGCTCAGATTGCGGCTGCGCGGTTCGCTTCTGGCTAAGCGCGGTCTCGGTGGCATGGAGATTTGAGAGTCTGGACTAGAGACAAACGGGACTACGGCAGCGCGGTGGTCCGCCAATACCTGATATTGGAACTGCTCTACACCCGTCACTCCGAAGGGGTGAAGAGGAACTCTTCCTTGAGCGACGATGACTCCCAGGGAATTTGATAGGTTTTGCTGCCGCCCATGACATTCATACGGGTCAGTTGGAATAACTGGCTGATGGACGTCCCTTTTGTCTTCATCAATTTGGTGAGCGCCAGGCTGTAGTGGCTGTGGTCCCCGGCTGTCTTGATCGCTTTCTTATCGGGGGTTGCAGAGAATGCAATCAACGTCCCCTCCGGTGCCCTCATTTTAGAAAGGCCGGGTTTGCGGGACCCGAGAGTTTTGCCATAACGGAAGTCGTAGCTGGCGTCGAGAATGATAAAGTTCAACTTGTTGCCGGCCCCCTCCATTGCAGAAAGCACGCTGGCGACAGCGACCGCCTCGTCGTCGGCGCTACCGGTTTTGGCACCGATCGGTACCAGATAGTTTTGGCCACGGACCTGAACGCCGTGGCCGGCATAGAAGAATACGCCGACGCTGTCGGAACCGGCAGTCTGCAGCCGAGTGCCAAATTCCTGGATTGCCGTTCGCATGCCTTCCCGATTGAGATTTTGGTGCTCGGCGATGTCGAATCCCAGGTTGCGCAGGGTGCGGGCAATCAGCCTGGCATCGTCAGCCGTCACATGAAGCTTGGCGCCCCGGTAGTCGCCGTTGCCAATAACGAGCGCAACCCGCGCTGGTTCAGCTGCCGCTAGGCTAACCATGCCAATGGTCGCGCAAGCCACTGCAAGCATCAATGCAAGGATCGGTTTCATACCTGAAATCATAGCCGAACTTCAGTGTTTCGCTACTTGTTTTTGTGACTTCCGCGGCCACCAACCTAATGCAGCAGGTAGCGTATTACTGGTGTGACCAATCTTCACGATCGCTGCCCGATGGTGAGAGGCCGAGTATATCGCCTTGCGTGCCGGTGCCGAGCCCCAGGATCGTCCGGTTGGCATAAGCAAAGTAGCCGACGACCTGGTTGACCTCGAGGATTTCGCCGTCGCTGACGCCAGCACGCCGCAAATCGTCGATTGTCTGCTCTGCCACCGACTTCGGATCGACGGTTAATAGTCGCGCGTAACGGAGCATGCAGACAACAGAGTCTTCGTCGGAGGCACGTACGGGATCATCGTCCTCCAGAGCCTTACGGATGGTTTCGGCCCGTTCGTCGTCGCCCAGCAAACGACGCATGCCCTGATAATGATGTTCAACGCAGTACCGACAGCCATTGAGCATGCTGACGTAGACACCGAGTGCCTCGAGTAGCCATTTCGGCGTTTTGTTGGCGGTGTTGTGCAGCACGTGTTTGTAGAGGGACATATGCCCCTCAATCGTGTGTGGCCGTGAGCTATGCGCCAACCAGATGTTGTCGACATTATCCTCAGGCCCCTTGATGCGATCGTAAAGCACTTTGAGCCTGCCCGTTGCCTCGTCATAGGGAACCGTCGTGATCCAGGTCATGAATTGTTCCTTTGCTGATGCTCAAAACACTATTCTTTGCAAGCTACCGAATTTCCGCAGCGTGGAGGGATACAAAGACTGGCCTCGTCGCTAGAATTCGTCGCCACCGAAACACCGACACCTTAAAGGACCTGCGTCCATGTCATACAAGGGATTCGCCAATTCGGATTACCTGATTACCGCCGCCGAGCTGCAACACCGATTGGACAAGGTCGTGCTGATTGATGTTCGCCCGGCCGAAACCTATGCCGCCGGTCATATCGAGGGCACCAGCCACTTCGATCTCTACGGCATCAGTCTCAATAACACCTCGCCAGAGCCGCTGGCAGCGTTCTTGTCGATGATTAACCATCAGTTCGAGTTTCGAGGCGTGACCTACGATACGCCGGTCGTGATCTATGACGAAGAATCCGGCGAGCGGGCATCTCGCGGCGTTTGGCTGCTTGCGGTCCTCGATCATCCCAACAGCAGACTTCTGGACGGTGGCGCCCAAGCCTGGACAGATGCCGGAAACGAGCTGACAACAGTGACCGCAGCACCGACCAGGACGACATACTCAGGCAGCAGAAATCTCGACATCCTGGCAACCAGATTCGACGTTCACCGGGCGCTCAGGGATGATGAATCCGTATTGGTAGACGTCCGGCGCGACACGGAGATTCTCGGCACCGAGAAGCGCGCTCGGCGTCTCGGCACGATGCCAGGAGCCGTGCATATCCCCTGGCGTGACAATCTTGATGAGAAGGGCGCATTTCGGCCAGCCGAGGAGATTCATGAGCTTTACGCTGCCAAAGGCGTCACACCCGACAAGTCTGTCATCACCTACTGCCAGGGCGGCTACCGGTCCGCAAACACCTTCCTCGCCCTCAAATCGCTTGGCTACCCAAACGTCCGGAATTATTTAGGGTCCTGGGGCGAATGGGGAAACCGGGACGATTCGCTGATCGACCTGCCCGAGGAGGCTTACCATCAACCGCAAAAGCTACGGCGATAACGGCTGAGGCAAGAAAACGTGCGTGGCTGTTACTTCGTGGGACCGCCGCCCGGCATTAGGGTGTGCCTAGTGGCGGATCGCCGTCAAATGGAGCATGCGATATGGAACAGCGCCTGAATGTGGTCACGCTCGGCGTCAGCGATGTCGCGGCCAGCACCGCGTTCTATGAGCGACTCGGCTGGTCGCCTTCAGAATCGGCCAGCAATGAGCGCATTACTTTCTTCCAAATGGGCGGAAGTGTGTTGGCGCTTTACGGCCGTGAAGAGCTGGCCGAAGACGCGATGCTGCCACGCTGGGCCGGCGGTTTCGGCGGTGTGACGCTGGCCCACAACGTCAGTAGCCGCGAAGATGTAGATGCCGCTCTTGCAGAAGCCAAACAGGCGGGCGGGCGCATTCTCAAGTCCCCGCAGGATGTTTTCTGGGGTGGCTATTCGGGCTATTTCGCGGATCCCGAC
>CAZCVU010000048.1:9055-10423 GCA_964501745.1 uncultured Flavobacteriales bacterium
TCATCCGTGGGAAGTGGTTTGGAACCCCTATTCGACCTTCGGCAAAGACGGCAGCCTTCAGCTCGATGACTAACGCGGCGTCGACTAGGCGTGTGCCGGCGTCTGACGCCAGGCATCCAGCATCCGCTGCGCCTTTCCGGTATCTACCTTATGGAAGAAATCGACGGCGCTCCGGAACTCGCTGCTGGTCCGGAACAGCGGATCTTCGCGGCCGCCATGCAGCCAAAAGTATATTTTGGCGAAGATCTCGACGCTAAAGCCTGCACCCTTGCAGGCGACCGCCAGTCCATGAGCGCCCGATTCATACAGGGCATGAACGACTTTGCCGTGTGGCAAGGCCGTCAATCGGCCAAAATAGTACTCGAAGCGCGAATTTGTGCCGTCGTCGAGTAAATCGACTAGGTAATTTGCCGCTCGGCTGGCTGACATCTTGACGCCCTTTCGTCCCGCAAATACGGCGCTGTAACGCGCCATCAGCCGTGCAGATGGGCACGATACCCAGGCTCACCAGTGACCGGGATCACAGAACGACGATTTTCTCAGATGTCCGCACGGCCAGTTGTCTTCAGCGTCACGCGGTGGCAATCAGGCAGGCAAAGCACAATCACCTAGACGCCTGCGGAACACACGCATCCAACGTGCTAACCGGCTCAAGCCGATAATTGGCGCAGAAGATGGGAGACAAGAAATGATGCCGGGCCTATGTGACAAGCCCGGCATCATTTGAGCGGTGAGCTACGACACCCTCCGTCCCGTAAACAGCCAGAGAACGATAGCAACCGCAATCAGGCCTACGAGACCATGTCCGCCAAACGAATTGACCAAATCGACTAGATTGATGACCACGTCGGGAAAGAACTCTCTGACGCCAAACAAGACCTGTATGACGACGGCAAGCGCCAAGAGAACGAAACCGATCTCTATGAGTTGGCGAACCCAGCCTTTTAAGACTTCCAGAACGTCAGGCATTGCACCCCCTTGTTCGGATCACATCCACATTTCCACAGATATAGTATTACATATCGCTGCAAACCCCAATACCTAGTATTCGCGACGTGAAACAGAGCTGGATGCCAATCGAGCAGAAGCCAACCTCGGACTGGCGAGTGCTTGCAAAGGATTCGCTTGGCCTACGCGCGCTCGGTAGTATGGCGATTGCCAAATTATTGAAGACACCAAGCGGGCTCCAACCTGCGGAAAGGGAGTAAGAATGGCTGGTATCTCACGGAAAGACCGGGCTGTCGGCGCCATCATGGGCACTCTTATTGGCGACGCCCTAGGACATGGCTGCCACTGGTACTACGACTACGAAGCAATGCGCGCCGATTACGGCGATTGGATTTCGGACTATACCGACCAGAAGCCAGA
>CAZCVU010000049.1:0-10398 GCA_964501745.1 uncultured Flavobacteriales bacterium
GACAGTGATGCCGGCCCAGCCAATTCAATTGTTCGAACCCACGCCTGCGGAAAGTGAAGAAGAAGCTTAACGGCAACTACGATCCGCGGAATGGTGGAACGCTGCCTATCGGGCGTGCCGCCGTCATTCATCCGGCCATATCAAGCGCCAGCGAAGGCTTGCGCGCTCCTGCCGCGCGGCTTGAGGAAGCCGTCGGCCTGGCACGCGCCATCGGCCTCGACATCGAGACGGCTGAAGTCCTCCGCTTGCAGCGAATTCGACCGGCAACCTATCTGGCAAAAGGGGCGCTGGAGCGGCTGGCCGGGCTGGCGGCCGCCGCCCATCTGGACCTGATTATCCTCGATGCCACGCTCACGCCGGTGCAGCAACGCAACCTCGAGCGCGCTTTGAATGCAAAGGTGATTGACCGAACCGGTCTGATTCTCGAAATCTTCGGCGCCCGTGCACGGACCTACGAGGGTCGGCTGCAGGTCGAACTTGCGGCGCTGAGCTATCAACGCTCCCGGCTTGTTCGCAGTTGGACCCATCTTGAGCGGCAGCGCGGCGGCCATGGATTTCTCGGCGGACCGGGCGAAAGCCAGATCGAGATTGACCGGCGAATCATCGGCGACCGAATTACCAAACTGGAGCGGGACTTGGCGGCGATCCGGCGGACCCGTGCCCTGCATCGCCGGGCGCGGCAGCGTGTGCCGTTTCCCGTCGTTGCGCTGGTTGGCTATACCAACGCCGGAAAATCGACGCTTTTCAACCGCTTGACCCGTGCCGGCGTGGCCGTCAAGGACATGCTTTTTGCAACGCTCGACCCAACATTGCGAGCCATCGAACTGCCAAGCGGCCGCAAGGCGATATTGGGCGATACGGTCGGCTTCGTGTCGGATCTGCCAACCCAGCTGGTCGCAGCCTTCCGGGCGACGCTTGAAGATGTCGAACAGGCGGACCTAATCGTTCATGTGCGCGATATCTCACATCCAGACAGCGAGGCGCAAAAGCAGGATGTCCTGCGTATTCTCGCCGACCTCGGAGTCGACGAACACACTCCCTTGATCGAAGTCCTGAACAAGATCGACTTGCTGGACGAGGAGGCGCGCGGCGTCCAGATTCAGCGCAGCGCACGAAGCAAGGACAGCCTGCCGATGTCGGCAATGAATGGCATCGGCTGCGATAGCCTGCTGCGAGCGCTGGATCGCAAGCTCTCAGAGCACGAACAGACCTTCGATATAGTGCTCAACACAGCTGACGGTGCCGCGGTGGCATGGCTTTACGCCCACGGCCATGTTCTCGAACGGGTCGACGACGGTTTCCAAAGCCATCTTCTAGTCGCCCTTGATCCGGCTGACAAAGAGCGATTCGAACATCGTTTTAGCTCCAGCCACGCGTAGCCCGCTGGGCCGGCAAATCGTTGAGGATTGGTGTGTGCATAGGCGCCTGGCTTCCTGATGCTGCCTGATCTCGATCAGGTAACCGCGATCATCGTCGAAACCGCTGGAAGCATCGTCTTGCCGCGGTTTCAAGCACTTGCGGCTCATGAAGTGATGGAGAAGAACCTCGGTGATCTGGTGACGATCGCAGATCTCGAGGCTGAGAAACTGCTTGAATCGCGGCTTACCGATTTACGTCCTGGCTCGGTCGTCGTCGGTGAGGAAGCGGTGCACAACGACGCGACGGTGCTAGAGCGGCTCGCGGACGACGCGCCACTATGGATTGTTGATCCAGTCGACGGCACGGCCAATTTTGCCGCCGGTAACCCAACATTTGGAATAGTCATTGCGTATCTCGAAGGCGGCGAAGTTCGGGCCGGCTGGATCCACATGCCGGTCGATGGAACAACCGCGGTAGCGGTGAGAGGTGAGGGGGCTTGGTGCGACGGAGAAGAGATTCAGGCGTCGCCAAGCGTGCCGTTGGAAGAGATGGCCGGCCTCCTGAATCTGGGATATTTCGATGCTAAGCGACGCGATCTAATTCGAGAACGGAGTCATCGCTTCGCCCGCCTTGAGACGCAACGTTGCGCCGCGAACAACTACCTGTGCCTGGCCACTGGTAGGCGGCAATTTTCACTCTACCGCCGCCTGTGGCCCTGGGACCACGCCGCAGGTGTGCTGATTCACGCCGAAGCCGGTGGATACAGCGCACTCCTGGACGCTTCACCCTATCGGCCGACCGAACGCAGCCACGGACTGCTGTCGGCACCAAGCAAGAGCTCCTGGTACGCAATTTACGACTATTTGCTGGCCGATTGAGACAGCCCGGCGACACCGCTAGGATGCGCCAAGGCGAAGACGCCAGCGAACTCACATATTTGCAGAGGATGCAGAAGACATGAGTAAGATTGCCTTCATTGGTCTTGGCGTCATGGGCTATCCCATGGCCGGGCACCTGCATCGCGGCGGGCACGAGGTAACCGTCTATAACCGGACTACAGCCAAGGCCGAAAAATGGGCTGGCGACTACGCCGGATCGGTTGCCGCGAGCCCTGCCGGCGCCGCAGACGGCGCCGAGTTCGTGTTTAGCTGCGTCGGTAACGACGACGACGTGCGCGGCGTCGTTCTGGGCGAGGAGGGCGCGTTCGCCGGCATGCAACCTGACAGTATCCTGATCGATAACACCACGGTATCGGCGGTGCTGGCGCGCGAACTCGCGGCAACCGGCTTGGAGCGCGGCATACACGTTATCGATGCACCAGTGTCGGGCGGGCAGGCGGGGGCTGAAAACGCTGCGCTGACTGTGATGTGCGGCGGTGAACAGGCGCCGTTCGAGCGCGCCCAACCGGTCATGGAATGCTATGCGCGGGCGGTCACGCTGATGGGACCGCCCGGTTGCGGACAGTTGACCAAGATGGTCAATCAGCTTTGCATCGCTGGCGTGTTGCAGGGCTTGTCGGAGGGCATGAATTTCGCCGTCAGAGCTGGCCTCGACGTCGAACGGGTGATCGATGTGATCTCCAAGGGCGCCGCCCAATCCTGGCAGATGGAAAACCGGGCACTGACCATGTGCCGGGGCGAGTTCGAGTTCGGATTTGCCGTCGATTGGATGCGCAAGGATCTGGCGATCTGCCTGCAGGAGGCCGAACTCAACGGTGCGCGCCTACCGGTCGCGGCGCTGATCGACCAGCTCTATGCTCAGGTGCAAGCCCGCGGCGGCGGCCGCTGGGATACCTCGAGCCTGATTCATCTACTAGCGAACGACTGAAGCACCGGCCACAGTTCGGTAGGGGCCCAGCAAACTGGCATAACCCCGTCTGCTCAGTCAGCGGCCTCGCCGTCTTTGCTTGCCTGCCAGCGTATTTCCATATCGTCGAGCGAGGCTTCGCTGATGTCGCGGCCTTCCCGGGCAAAGCTTTCCTCCACCTCGCGAAATCGGCGCTCGAACCTAGTGATGGTGCCGCGCAGCGACGTCTCCGGATCGGTTCCCAAATGACGCGCCAGGTTGGTCACCGCGAACAGGAGATCGCCTAATTCCTGCGCTGCCTGTTGAGGCTCGCCGCTATCGATCGCTGCCCGCAGCTCCTTGAGTTCTTCCTCGATCTTAAGCAAGACGCCGTCGGCATCCGGCCAGTCGAAGCCGATCCGGGCCGCCCGGCGGCCGAATTTCTCGGCCCGCGTCAGAGCAGGCAGCGTTTTTGGCACGCCGTCGAGAGCGCTGTGTCCCTGTGGGTCAGCACCGGCTGCGCGCTCGGACGCCTTCTGCTCCTCCCAACGAACAGTTTGGGCGGCCAGCGAAGCGACCGTTTCATCACCGAACACGTGCGGGTGGCGCCGTACCATCTTGTCGGCAATCGACTCTGAGACCGCCTCGAAGTCGAAGTGACCCGCTTCTTCGGCCATCCGTGCATGGAACACCACCTGGAACAAGAGATCGCCCAGTTCCTCGCGCAGGGACGACAGATCGTCCTGCTCGATCGCATCCGCGACCTCATAGGCTTCCTCGATCGTATAGGGGGCAATCGTCGCGAAGGTCTGCTCGATGTCCCAGGGACAGCCTGTTGCCGGGTCGCGCAGCCGCGCCATGATATCCAGTAGACGGTTCAGATGCTTCGTCATGACGCACTCGGAGCTATAGCGGCAGTACCGGTCTTAACGGTACGGTTCGATTTGCCGCATCTTTCTAGCCTCGACTTCAAGCGCTTGGAACCGCAAAACGACTTGACGACCGAAGCTGGTTGGCCGATTATCTACTAGTAGATACTATTTGCACCTTAAGTGCGAACTGGAGACAGCATGGCAAGCGCGGAACTCCAACGACGCTGGCGCAACAAGCACAAGTTTACCAAGCAGCAGCTCAATGTCATGGCGCGGCGGCTGGTGCATGAAGACCTCGACGAAATTGCCGGCGAGTTTGAGTTGCGGGGAAAAGGGGAGGCCGTCGCCTTCTGCAGCTTCCTGGCCAAGGGCCTGACGCAATACGCTGAACGCGACGCCAATGCACGCCAGCTGCTTGGCATCTTTGCCGACGCCTACCGCCGCGACCGCGACCTCTACACCTAACTCGAGCGGCAACTGTCTCCTGAACATATGCCTGTCCACAATATCTTGCTGCCGGCTCTATCGAAAACTCAAGCTGATATTATTGGCAGCACGGTGTTGCGAACTTTAAGAGTGAAGGGATCACATTCGAAGACCCAGCTCTGAAGCGTTTGGATCAAGCGCCGAAACCTAATACTGATTGTCGCATAATGTATATTATGGCAAATTTAAACACAGTAATTTAGATTAAAAACAGCCAATATCTCTTTGATAATTGGCAATGTTTCAATTTTCAATAAATTACCCCTACGCTCCTCGCTTCCATCCGTGTCGAATGCGGTCGATCCTCGCGTTATCGGCCTGAGGTCGCAGCCGCCGCTGGCCGCGCCCGCGAAAATAATCGGAAGAAATTGGAGCTGGTCGCCCTCGTCAGTTCGTCGACACTCATGCCCTTCAGTTCGGCGACGGCGGCGGCGGTATGCGCGACAAAGGCAGGCTCGTTGCTCTTGCCCCGCATCGGTACCGGTGCCAAGTACGGCGCGTCGGTCTCGATCAGAATGCGCTCGATGGGCAACTGGCGAACCGTTTCACGCAGGCTGTCGGCACTCTTGAAGGTGATAATTCCGGCGAGCGATATGTAAAGACCGATGTCCAACGAGCGTTCGGCAAGTTCGTGCGAGGTGCTGTAGCAGTGAATCAGGCCCGGAAACGGACCCTTGGCGAATTCCTCCTGCAGAATGCCGACCGTATCGGCATCGGCATCGCGGGTATGCACGATGAGCGGTAATCCTGTGGTCCGCGCGGCGGCAATATGGTTGCGAAAACTACGCCGCTGGGCCTCACGGGAGCTGTGTTGGTAGTAGTAGTCGAGGCCGCTCTCGCCGATGCCGACGACCTTTGGGTGCTTGGCCAGGTCGACCAGTTGCGCCGGCGAGACCTCGGGTTCGGCGTCGGCTTCATGTGGATGCACGCCCAGTGAGCACCAAATATCGTCATAACGCTCGGCGATCGCCCGAATGGCGTTAAATTCGCTGACCTTTGTACAGATTGTGAGCATGCCGCCGACCCCGGCCGCCCGGGCCCGCGCGACAACATCGTCGAGATCCTGATCCCGGGCCAGATAGTCGAGATGACAGTGACTATCGATCAGCAGCGGTCCCGTATCCGGCATCAGGCCTCCGACTCCGCCCCCTCCTCCAGATCGACGTAGCGCGGAAAGATCGGCGATGGTGCCGGCAAAGCCGTTCCTGACGCCAGGCGATCGCCGATATGGGCGAACAGTCGCTGGTCTTCGGGGACAGACACCTGATCCAAGAGCCGGGACGCACTGCCTGGAACGATCGACTGGGCATAGATGCCAAGGATACGGATCACGTCGGCAAGCACGTAGAGCACTGTCTTCATTCGCACCTCGTCGCTTTTCCGCAGCGCCCAGGGCGCCTGGGCGTCGACATAGCGGTTTGCCTCCCCGACGACGGCCCAGACCGCCTCGAGCATGCGGTGAATCGCCTGGACTTCCATCGCCTCGCGCATGTCCGTCAGGGCCTTCTCAGCCGCTTGTTGCAGCGCCCTGTCGGCAGCGCTCAACTCACCCGGCTGCGGCACGCACGCCTCGCAGTTGCGATGGATCATCGTCAAAACGCGTTGCCCGAGATTGCCTAGGTCGTTTGCGAGGTCCGCGTTGATGCGATTGACCAGGCTCTCCTTGGTGAACGATCCATCGTTGCCGTAGGGGACTTCCCGCATCAGGAAATACCGCATCTGATCGAGCCCGAATTCGTCGACCATCGCCTGCGGCGTGATCACATTGCCCAACGATTTCGACATCTTCTGGCCTTCGATGTTGAGAAAGCCATGGCCGAATACGCGCTTTGGCGGTGCGATGCCGGCCGACATCAGAAAGGCCGGCCAGTAGATCGCATGAAACCGCACGATGTCCTTGCCAATCACATGCAGATCGGCCGGCCAGAAGGTTTTAAACAAGGCACTGTCCATCTCCGGATAGCCAACAGCCGTCATGTAATTTGTCAGCGCGTCGAGCCAGACATACATGACGTGCTCGGAATCACCCGGAACCGGGACACCCCAGTGGACGTTGGTGCGCGAGACGGAAAGATCCTGCAGACCCTGACGGATGAAACTCACAACCTCGTTGCGCCGCGTATGGGGCAGGATGAAATCGGGATTCTGATCGTAAAACTCGAGCAGCCTGTCACCGTAAGCCGACAGTTTGAAGAAATAACTGGGCTCCTCGAGCCATTCGACCTCGGCGCCGGATGGCGCCACAAGTTTGCCATCCTGATCTTTTTCCAGCTCATCTTCACCGTGGAAGGCTTCGTCGCGCACCGAATACCAGCCCGCGTATTGGCCCAGATAGATGTCGCCGGCATCCATGATCTGCGTCCAAATAGCTTGCGACGCCTTGACATGCCGGGCTTCCGTCGTGCGGATGAAATCATCGTTGGAAATGTTCAGCATCTCCGTCATTTGCCTGAACTCGATGGCGATGCGCTCGCAGAACGCCGCCGGTTCCTCGCCGTACTCGCGCGCCGTCTTTGCCACTTTCTGACCGTGTTCGTCGGTGCCCGTAAGGAAGTGCACCGGATGCCCGTCGAGCCGCTTGAAGCGCGCGATGACGTCCGTCGATATGGCCTCGTAGGCATGCCCGAGATGGGGCGGGCCATTGACATACGAGATCGCCGTGGTGACGTAGAACGGCGCCTTGCCGGCCATGCCGATACTCTCCCTGATTCGGGTGGTCTATCCCGCTGCGCTGGCGAGCGTGTGGAAAACGCCGATCACGACCTGCTTGCGCTCGAGATTGGCGCTATCCGCGCGCGACAGAAGTTGTTTCACCTTGTCCCACACCGTCAGCCAATCTTCAAGGCTCGCCGCGCCGGCCAAGCGCTCTGCAGTCGCCTGTTCGCCAGCTACCGATTCGCGTACCGGCCGGCCGGTCGAGGCGCTACGGATCATCGCCGAGAGCCAACGATCGACAAGATGCGAAAAGGTTGCAAATCCCTCCGCGGCCGCGCCGCGCGACATGCGGTCGCCCAAGGCGTGAATGGCAGCAACATCAAGATCAGGCAAGCTGCCAAGGATGCGCAGAAACTCGCGGTAGAGATCGAGGCCGCCAGCATCGGCCAGCGCTAGCGCCGCGCCAATGCTGCCATCAGCAAGCTGCAACACGAGTGCTAGATCGGCCTCGGAACAGTCGGGACGGTAGCGCTGCAGCAGCGACGAGACCTGACTGTCCTCAAGCGGCGCCAGTGAAAGGCGCTGGCAACGGGAGCGTATGGTAGGCAACAAGCTACCGGGAGCGTGACTGACGAGCAGGAAGATTGCGCGGCGCGGCGGCTCCTCAAGGCTCTTGAGAAGTGCGTTGGCAGCGTTCTTGTTCATTGCGTCTGCGGCATCGATGACGGCGACGCGCCAGCCCCCCATCGCCGGGGTCAGCCGCATGAAGGCAACCGCCCGCCTCACCTGTCCAACGACGATTTGTTCGCTGGTGCGGCCGGTATCGGGATTGATATCACCGGCTTCGATGGTCATCAGATCGGGATGGCCGCCGGATGCCGCACGTCTAAATGCCGGGTCCTCAGAATCGAGCGCCAAGCTGGAGGTCTCTCCATCAAACAAGGATGCCCCCTGCCCGCCTCCTGCCAACACAAAGCGGGCAAAGCGATAAGCGAGCGTCGCCTTGCCGACGCCGCGCGGACCGGTGATCAGCCAGGCGTGGGGCAGTCGACCGGATGTCCAGGCATCGGCCAGAATCCTTTCCGCGACCTCTTGTCCGACAAGATCCGGATTTTCGCGCGGCGGCGGATTTAGGCTCTCGTCGCTCATCCGATCTCGACCTGCAAACGATCAGCGATGGCACGCCGAAGCGCGTCCTGAACGGCGGTGATGCCAGCTTGCGCCTCTATCACGACACAGCGCTCCGGCTGGCGCCGTGCCACCTCAAGGAAGCCTTGCCGAACCCGCTCATGAAATTCTACGTCCATGCGTTCGTAACGGCTCGTTTCAGCCGCTCGCCCGGCCGCACGTGCCAAACCGCCGTCGACCGGCACGTCGAGTATCAGCGTCAGGTCGGGCTTAAAGGCACCGATCGCAAGCTGCTGAATCGCCTCGATCGTCTCGCGTTCCAAGCCGTGGCCATACCCCTGATAGGCCATCGTCGAATCGGCGAATCGATCACACAGAACCCAGGCGCCGCGTGCCAGCGCCGGTTTGATGGTCTTCTCGATATGGTCGCGGCGGGCCGCGAAATGCAGCAAGGCTTCGGAAATTGCATCCCAGCGACCGGGGTCGCCCTCAACCAGCAATCCGCGAATTTCCTCTGCCCCGGCGGAGCCCCCCGGTTCTCTGGTCTGGAGTACCGAGAGTCCTGTGCTCTGCAAACCTTCCGACAACAGCTTGAGCTGAGTCGTCTTGCCGGCGCCCTCACCGCCTTCGAAGGTTACGAAACGTCCGCGTTCGGGATCGGACATCACAGCCGGCCGGCCGCGTCGCCGCTCACTGGTCCGCCTCGCCGCCCCAAAGCAGGTAGTTCATGGCGGCACCCAACCGACCGACCACTCCTAATCCGCCAACATTTGCGCCTGCGATCAGCGGAACTTCAAGCAACGGCCTCTGCGGTATCGCGACGAGAAGCCGAGCGATCTGCGCACCCTTCGCAACAGGTGCCGGTATCGGGTCGTCGTGCATGAGTTTGACCACCATCTCCCGACGCGCGCGACGCCGCAGTGTCAGCGTCAAATCCTGTTCGATCACCAGCGGCACCGTTTCCGCGTTGCCGAGCCAAATATTTGCTGAAGACACGACATCGCCCGCCTTGAACAAAGTGTAGTTACCCCATTCGCGAAAGCCGAGGTCGAGCAGTCGCTCGGCTTCCGACGACCGGGCATTCTCGGATGGCAGCCCGTTCACCACCAATATGAGGCGCCGACCATTGCGTAGCGCAGACGCCGCAAGGCCATACCCGGCTGCGACCGTGTGGCCAGTCTTCAGGCCGTCGGCGCCCATTTCCTTTCGCAGCAGGGGGTTTCGGTTATATTGTTCTATCTCATTGTAAATAAATACTCTTTCGGCGTAGTAGTGGTAGAATTCCGGAAAATCGCGAAGCGTCGCTGCGGTCAGCATGGCGAGATCATGGGCGGTCGTCATGTGCTCAGGATGGGGCCAGCCGCTAGCATTGATGAATCTAGTGTTCGTCATGCCAAGTTCGAGCGCGGCGCGGTTCATCTCGGCAGCGAATGCGTCCTCGCTGCCAGCCAGTCCCTCGGCGACAACGATCGAGGCATCATTGCCTGATTGCACGACAATGCCGCGAAGCAGGTCTTCGACCGGCACCCGCGAACCGACATCGACGTACATTTTCGAACCGCCTTTGCGCCACGCCTTTTCGCTGACGCGGAAGGTGTCTTCCAGGGACAAACTTCCCGCCTTCAAGCGTTCGAACAGAAGGTAGACGGTCATCATCTTGGTCATCGACGAGGGCGCCATGGCGGCATCGCCGTTCTTTTCAAGAAGCACGGCGCCAGTATCGAAATCGCTGAGATAGACCTGCTTGGCGCTACTTTCGAAGAGTTGAGCATCCGCCGAAGCTGCAGCAATCAGCCAACCTGCGAGGAGCCCGCAGATCAAGATAACGCGCCTTACAACCGAGACTGTCGAGGGTGTCATGCAGGATCTCATGCGCGTCCAGTTCATGCGGTCGCAACTCTTCCCGATATCGGCGCCGGATTATGTCGCGAGTTTGACCGTCTAGTCGATGACCAGCCGGGAGTCCGAATATCCTGCCTCGACCACGGCTGCAAGCATGTTGTCCGCATCCTCCACGGTTGCAATGGGTCCGAGGCGAACCCGGAACAACGGTCGGCCGGTAATCCGGACCTGAGTAATTTGCACGCGGCCAATTGAAGAGAGGATGGCCTTG